>JAQGJF010000582.1 GCA_028290765.1 Tardiphaga sp. | reverse complement strand
GGTCAATGAATTGTCCGATAGTATGTGCGGCGCATCAATTTCGTCAACTTGCTGGCCGTTGATGGCCGTTCCGGGTCATTTTCAGACCTGAGCGTGCGAAGTTGCGAGGTCCGCTTTGCACCGATGATGGACCGGGCTCTTGAGCGGCACCTTGCTGCTGTCAAAGCCGATCTTCTTGCTCGGTTTTCAAACTTCAGCGATTGCGCGAGGACATTTGAATGAAAACCAATCTTCTTGCCCGCAGGTCGCGACAGTGGAAAGCGCATGTAGAATAAGGGAGGCTCTCAACAGCTCTGGAAGCAGCTAGCCGGGATAATGAGCCGCCTGGCTTGAAACCGCATGGTCACTTTGTGACAGTCGGCGAGTTAAAGAAAAAGATATGCCCTGCCCTGGTGGCGGCCTCGCTCATGAGCCAGCGCGGAAATGCCCGCCAAACGCGAATGTTAACGAGGTGATTACATCAAATGGGTGATGCAAGAATAGCGCCCATTTTGACCATCGCTCGATCATGTCTAGCGATATTGATGTTGCTCGGCTCGCAAGTTTGGTTCTGACGGCAGCGACATAAACCCGGATGTCCATCTCACGTCGCAACGAAGCAGCTTCGTCGAGCAGCCGGTCGATTGCCCGCCCCGCCCGCCAGGACGTCGTTGCCGTCGCCGCCGTCGACGTGGTCGTCCCCGGCGTGGATGGAAAGACGAGAGCATGAAATATCGAACTCTACACTCCCGACGGACTATCGGTATAACGAAGGCCAGTATTTTTGGCCGTTGTTGGCTCAAGGACCGGTCGGAAATTACCGCACCAAATGCAGCGTGCCTCGATTTCAGCGTTGCCAAGGAAGGATACTTGACCGCTTACCGATGGTCCGGCGCGAATTAAGTAAAAACTCTCTGGTGTCTGTCCCGGTCTGACCGAGCACAACCGTTTCTAGCCACATAGTACGGTTGTGGATGACAGGTTAGCCAAGCCGGCTTCAGTTCTTCCTACGATCTTCCTCGTCGCTCCGAAGATCGCCTAGCCAAACTATCGGCCCCCGCATTCGGTCGTCGACAGTCGGTCCTTCGTGCGTCGTCTTGTCCGTTCGGTCGCTCAAGCTGTTAAGGCACCGCGAAAGGAAATCGCGTATCCCCGAGATGGCGCGCAAGGCCCAGCGGTCGGATGGAGTGGTGATGTAAGGTTTTATCATGGCTTCTTCCGGGACCCATATTAGGGTTAAACCCGGCCTAGCGCAGGTTATTCCCCGGTCGGCGAATGCTTTGTGTAATTCTTTGCGCAAAATCGGGAACATTCCTGTACGAAATCTCCAATTCTTCGCGGGGTGTCCACCCCCGGGCTAGACCTATGATCGCGCGACGTATCTTAGCCATTCGTTCAAACGATCTGGTCATCGATTGGACCTTCCGGTTGCCGGCGAGCAGCTCGACCCGCATGTCGTAAACGCCTGCCCGCGTACCGTATTTGCCTCCGACGTAGGCGAGATAGTTCGCCTTGCAACCTTCAAGAGCCCGGGTCTGGGCATCAAGGATTGGAGCCCGGTCCGGATCGAGCAGTTGAATTCTGAAAAGGCTGCCCTGCTCGATGTTGATCGCCCAGACCCACACAACGATCGCTTCAGATAGCTTGACGAGTGGCCGTACAGCACGTCCGTGCGCCCGATGTCCTTCACCGAACGCAGCCGGATGTCCCACGGCGTGCGCCCGGTAGCTTGCCTTGCCGCAAAGCGGATCCAAGATCCCCCCCGTCCGGATCGATGTCCGGCATCTGCTGCACGAAGCATTGCTCGCCGAGCCTGCAGTCGACGGGTAAACCCAGGGCGGTCCGCCCTTGCGTTTCCGCTGGCCCCGCCAAGGCACTGCGACCGATGGCGACAGCAAGAAGGCCCGTCGCCAGAATGACGAACACGATCCGGGCTCGCCGGACTCTTCGACGCGAGTTCGCTCTGGCCGGGTAATTGGACACCACTACTCCTCACGGAAAGATCGCATCATCTGGTCCGAGAACGGCTTGATTAGATACGAAAAGGCCGACCTGTCTCCGGTGGACAGGAAGACCTCCACCGGCATACCCGGCACGATCGGTTTTCCGGCGACCTGTTTGAGGCCACCCCCGATCGCGATGGTGCTGAGATAGTAGGTCTGACCCGTGGCCTGTTCCAACGTGGCGGCAGCGCCAATGGTTTCGACCGTGCCGGCGACCTCGGGAGTGGTCCGCTGGTTGAATGCGGAGAAGCGAAGTCGCGCGGGCTGGCCGGTCATGGCCTGATCGATATCGGTCGGCGACAGCTTGGCTTCGACGACGAGGTCCGCACTGTCGGGAACGATGGACATCAGCGTTTCCTTGGGCGCGATCACGCCATTGACCGAGTTAACCGCAAGTTCGTTGACGATGCCCGAGATCGGCGAGCGGATCAACATGCGGTTTAGGCGGTCCTGAGATGCGATGATTCGCTCTTGCAGTTCCGCCAACTTGCCGTCGGTCTCGCGCAGATCGCGCTGACCATCGGTCCGCGCTTGCTGGTCGAATTCAATGATCTTGATCCTCGATTCGCTGATCTGACCCTTGACACGAGCGATGTTGGCATCGATCTCCCCCTTGAGCCCGTCAATCTTGACGAGATCACGCTCCATGGTGCGGATCTTGCCTATTTCGATGAATCCTTTCTGGTAGAGCGGCATCAGGCGGTCGAGATCCTCCTTGACCATCTTGCGTTCGTTCGCGTTGGCCTCCTGCTGAGCGATCAGGCCCCGGACCTGCTCCTGGAATTGGGCGATCTGGAGCGACAACTGATCCCGGCGGGCCTCTCGCACGGCCCGGTTCTCACTGAAGAGCCGGATCTCGCCAAGGGCGATCTCGGCAGTGAAGGGGTCGCTTTCGAAATCGGACCTGAACGTGATGGCCATAGCACCGTCGCGCTCGGCCACGTGTCGCGCTCGGCGGCCCTGCAACTCGGCCAGCTGTCCCTTCAGCACGCCGAGTTCGGCCTTGGTCTGGGTTTCGTCGAGCCTGACGAGGACGTCGCCCGCGTTCACGCTATCGCCGTTGGCGACGAATATCTCGCCCACGATGCCGCCGTCCCGATGCTGGATCAGCTTAACCTGCTTCCGCACCGCGACCTTGCCTTGCGCGATTACCGCGCCGGTCAACTGCGCGTGCACCGCCCAGCCGCCGCATCCCACGATCAGTCCGATCGCGAGTACGACCGCCGCCGCGACCCGCGAGCCGATGCCGAACGATTTCTCCGCGCCGGGGGCGGCCCGTTCAGGGGATTTGGCGTTCATGGTCTACTCTCCATTTGTCTTTCAGACTTGAAGCGGTATCGGTGCGATCATCGCGATGCGCGGCAATGGGGGCATCGCTTCACGTTCCGTGCTGCGCGTTGCCGCCCTGGTGCGCGGCGGTCAGAACGAAGTTGCTCTCATCCAGATCGAGATTTCCGTCCAGCACGATCTCGAAATTGTGCTCGGGATTGCCGTCGAGGTTACCGGTGATCACTGTGATATCCTGAGTATCGGGGACGATTTCGTGGTGATAGGTGATGGCTCCTACTTCGTCGAACTTCGCCTGGTAGGCACCGGCGAAGAACAGCTTTTGGCCGGCAAAATCGTCGAGCTCCTGCCCAACCCGCGAGAGATCGAGCTTGTCGCCGACGCTGAAATCGACGATGTGGTCGCGCGGCCCATCATCGTTCTTCAGCGAAGCCAAGTCCCGGAAGACGAAGGCGTCGTCACCGTCGCCGCCCTCCATGATGTTGACGTGGGCGTCCGCCACCAGGCGGTCGCGGCCATGGCCGCCGCGGACGTTCTCGATCTCGAAGATCTGCGCGGTCTGCCCGTCGCCGATCTCGACAATGCCGTCGGGCAGGTCCACGTTCGCGTCGAACACGATCTGCGACAGATCCAGCGTGTCGGTGCCTGACCCTCCGGTGATGATATCGTGGCCGCCGTTGATGCTCAGGATGATCACGTCGTCTCCGCAGCCGGCGTCGATGCGGTCGTTCCCGGCGTCGCCAGACAGGGTATCGTTGTCCGCCCCGCCCAGGATGGTGTCGTTGCCCGGGCCGCCGGATGCGAAATCGTCGCCGTCCCCGCCCATGATCAGGTCGTTGCCATCCTCGCCATAGAGGATGTCGTTGCCGCCATCTCCGAACAGAGTGTCGTTGCCGGCGCCGCCAAACATCGTGTCGTTGCCGGAGCCTCCGAACAGAATGTCGTCGCCGGCGCCTCCGACGATGCGGTCGTCGCCGGCGCCGCCGTATATGGTGTCGTTGCCTTCCCGGCCGTATACGATGTCGCTGCCTGCACCGGCGTCGATCAAGTCGTTTCTGGGCGTTCCAATCAAGAAATCGTCGCCGTCCGTTCCATGGATCTCATTTTCGGGAGTGAGGTGCAGATCCGCGTTCGCGGTCTGGGCGATGGAAGCAATGCCGTCGGTGATGCGGTAGCTAAAGTGGACGGGACCTGCCTCGTCGTGCTCCGGCGTATAGAGCCATCGGTCTGGTTCCAGCGCCTGCACCGACCCGTAGTCGACGTGCAGCGACTGCACCGAAAGCGCATCGCCATCGGGATCGCGGGTGCCGGTCAACAGCTGGCTCAGCGAAATGATGATCGATTCGTTGACGAGCCCACTCCCGAGGTCGACTGCCCCCGCACTTACCGGGGCATGGTTCGCGCGCTTGGGCGGATTCGTCGGCGGGTCCTTGCTTCCCGGTGGAGGCTTCTTAGGATCGTAGGGGAGCTTGCCGTCCGGAGTGTGCGGATCGCTTCCCCCTCCACCTCCGCCTCCACCGCTGCCGCCTGCGGGTTTGGCCTCTCCGGCCGGGGGCTGAGGACGCGCGCCGGCCGGGGCATTCTGGTTGGCCGGAACGAGCGAGAGACGCGGGCCGTCGGTCTTGGCGAAACTCAGCTTGTCCAGATCGACCGCCGGCGCGAATGCTTCGTTCATCGAGACCGAGCCGATGAAGGCGCGCACGAGCTCGGACGATCCGGGCGTCCGTTCCGTTGTGGATGGCGCCGCGACGGGCTCCGTTTCGGGCTGTGCCGTTTCCCGACCCGGAGAATCCATCTTCGGCTGATGAGGTGCTTCCTCCTTGCCGCTGCCGAACATCTGCTTCAGCAGGAGCCCCCAGGACGCGACGAGGATCGCCGGCACGATGGAGCTGACGCGAGACCGCTCCTCGATCAGTGCGAAGCGTCTCGCCGGCGCGTCGATTGCGCTCCGGTCCGGAATTCCCAAAGAGAGTCGTTCGTCCATAAGGCACCTCCCGCCCGTTTTCAGGTCAAGCCCTTGCCGCGGCGGCAGCCGGGAACGGTATCGGACGCGCGGGTTCGCCGACGACCTTGTCTTTCGGCCCGAATGCGATCAGCTTGCCGCCCTGCACAACGCCGACATAGTCGACGGCCGCGAGGGCCTTCGGGCGATGCGCGATCACGATCACCACGCCGCCGCGCGCCTTGACGCCTTCGATAGCATCACCGAGCGCGGCCTCGCCCTGTGAGTCGAGGTTCGAATTTGGCTCGTCGAGCACGACGAGGAAGGGATCGCCATAGAGCGCCCGCGCCAACCCGATGCGCTGCCTCTGTCCGGCCGAGAGAGACGTGCCGGAGGGCCCCAGTTCCGTTTGATAACCTTCGGGCATCCGCGTGATCATTTCGTAGACGCCAGCGGCTTTCGCCGCGGCGACGATTTTGCGGGCGTCCGGCTCGGCTTCGAATCTCGAGATGTTCTCGGCGATGCTGCCGTCGAGCAGCGAGACGTCCTGGGGCAGGTATCCGATGTACTCGCCGAGCACGTCGGCGCGCCACTGGTCGAGGTCCGCGTCGTCCAGGCGCACCTTACCTCTCAGCAGCGGCCAGACGCCGACGAGGCCCTTGGCCAGCGAGGTCTTGCCGCCGCCGCTCGGGCCGATCAGGCCGAGCGCCTCGCCCGCCTTCAGCTCGAAGCTGACCTCGCCGACCAGGACAGTACCGCTGCCGGGGGCCACGACCGTGATGTTTTCGACCTTGAGCGTCGCGGCAGGCCTCGGAAGCGGCATGATGTGGGAACCGTCCTCGGCCGCGGCCAGCGTCTGCTTCAAGCGACGGAAGCTCCTTCGCGCGGCGGCGATGAGTTTCCAGTTGCCGATCGCGGAATCGATTGGCGCGAGCGCACGTGAGGAGGCCACCGAACAGGCGATGATCGCCCCCGCCGAAAGCTCGCCCTTGATGGTGAGGTAGGCGCCTAGCCCCAGAAGCGCGGATTGCAGCATCATGCGCAATACTTTGGCGATCCCGCCGAAGCTGCCGCTGACATCGCTGGTCCGGGTCTGGAGCGCGAGGTGCCGCGAATTGGCCTTCTCGAAGCGGGCCACGGCGCGGCCGCCGAATCCCATCGCGCGGAGGATGTCGGCGTTGCGCGCGTGCGAATCAGCCAGCGTGCTCCGCAGCACCGCCGCCTGGTGCGTTTCATTCCCCGCACGGCGCGTCAGCAGTTCGGTGGCCACTGTGAGTGAGATCAGCACCAGCGCGCCTGCCAGCGTGACGAGCCCGAGCATAGGGTGGAGAAGATAGACGAAGCCCAGGAATAGCGGCATCCACGGCAGGTCGAAGAAGGCAATTGGCGCCTGGCTACCGAGGAAGCCGCGGACAACGTCGACG
>JAQGJF010001054.1 GCA_028290765.1 Tardiphaga sp. | reverse complement strand
GGCTCGGTCTCCGACATCGATGCTTTCATCACGGCAGGCGGCCTGACCTTCAAGGCGCCACTGAACTCGAATGCCGACGTCACGCTCGGCGTCGCGATCGACGACCTCGGCAATTCGCCGGGTCCGGCGAAGCAGGCGAGCACCAGTGTCACGATGCATGTCGCTCCGGTAAACGACGCGCCCGACCTGACGCTGAACGTGACCACGGTGGCGGCGACCGAGCAGACGCCGGTGACGCTGGCGCCGACGCTGACACTCTCCGACGTGGATTCGTCGACGCTGGCCTCGGCGACAGTGCGGATCACCGGCAATTATGCCCCGGGCGAGGATGTGCTGTCGTTCGTCGACACCGCCACCATCCACGGCAGCTTCGACCCTGGCACCGGCACGCTCACCCTGACGGCGATCTCCGGGACGCCGCCGATTTCCGATTTCCAGGCGGCGTTGCGCGCCGTCACCTACAAGGACACCAGCGACGCGCCATCGACCTTGCAGCGTACCGTGACATTTACGGTAAAGGATTCGGATGGTGGCAGCGACACCACGATCAAGACCGCGCAGATCGACGTCTCGCCGGTCAACGACGCGCCGGTGAACCATGTCCCCGCCGCGCAATCGGTCGTTCAGAACCAGGACCTGCTCTTCGACGGCGTGAGCGGCCATCCCGTCATCACGGTCAGCGATGCCGACGCCGGCACCGGCAGCCTGACGGTGACGCTCACGGTAGGCACCAACAGCACGCTGACGCTCGGCTCGACGGCTGGCTTGATCGTCGATCCGGGACATCAGAACGGCACCCGCTCGGTGCAGGTCACCGGCACGCTCGCCGATATCAACACGGCGCTGGCCACCTTGAAATACAGCAGCACGGCCATCGGCCCCGATACACTGACGATCACCACCGACGACAACGGCAACACCGGTTCGGGTGCGGGGACCGACACCAAGTCGGTGAACATCGCGGTGCTGTCGCCGACGGTGCCGGATCTCGATGCCAACAATTCGACCGCGACCGGCGACGACTACGCCGCGCTGGTGACGGCGATCAATCCGGTTTCGGTTGCCATCGTCGATACCGACGTCACCATCACCGATGTCGCCCACCTCGGCGTTTCGTCGGCGACCATTGTCCTGACCAACGCCGTGACGGGCCAGGACAGCCTGGTTGTCCAGGGCGATACGGCGAACACCAGCGGCGTGCTGCATATCAATGGCCGGGAAATCAACTGGACCGTCAACGACACCTCGGCAATCGATGGTAAAATAACCGTCTCGCTGGACACCGCCATCGGCGACACCAGCGCCGCCGACTATCGGCTTGCGCTGCAGTTAATCACGTTCAACAACACGGCCGCCGTTCCGAACCAGGCCGACCGCCTCATCACGGTCAGCGTGGCCAGCAACTCCAGCGCCAGCAACACCGCCACCAGCACCGTCTATTTCCGCACCCTCGATCTGGATACGGCGCCGACGGCCACCGGAACCGGCCACGCCGACACCTTCGTCGAGGGCGGTCCGGCCGTCGCCATCGCCAGCAATGCCGCGGTCACCGATTCCACGCCGATCCGATCGGCAACCGTGACCATCACCAACTATCAGGCCTCGGAAGACGCGCTGAATTTTGTCCCCGACACCAATACGATGGGCGACATTCACCTGACCAGCAACATCGGCGGCGTTCTCACCCTGACCTCGGCGGGCGCCAGCGCCGCGGAATGGCAGTTCGCGCTCGACGCGGTGACCTACGCCAACAGTTCGAATGCGCCTGATACCACCACCCGCGATATCACGGTCGTGCTCAACGACGGCACTTTCAGCACCAACACCGCGCATGCGGCCATCGCCATCCAGGCGGTGAACGACGCGCCCGCGGTTGCGACCGCCAACGCGACCGAGACCGTCGCCGAGGACCAGACCCTCATCTTCTCCAACGCTGCGGGCAATCCGATCACCGTCAGCGATATCGATGCCAATGGCGGCGACGAGACGGTGACCCTGACCGTGGCCAGCGGCGCGCTGACGCTCGGCTCGACGCCGGGCACGCTGACCTCGCTTTCCGGCAACGGCACCGCGACCGTTACCCTCACCGGCAAGCTCGCCGACATCAATACCGCGCTCGATGGACTGAGCTACCATGGCAGTCTCGACTTCAACGGCACCGACACGCTGGGCATCAGCCTCAACGACAACGGCAATACCGGCACCGGCGGTTCGCTGACCCGATCGGGCTCGGTGACGATCACCGTGGACCCGGTCAACGATCCGGTGACGATCGCCACGACCACCGCGACAGCCGCCGAGGATACCGCGGTGACGCTGACCGGGCTCAGCATCAGCGACGTCGACGCGTTGTTCTCGTCAGGAGCCGGCGGCCAATATTCGGTGACGCTGACCGCGCATCACGGCGTGCTGAACGACGGCGTGCAGAGCGGCGCCTCGCTGACCCTGACCGACACGCTGGCCAACCTCAATGCGACGCTGGCGCATATCAGCTACCAGGGCAACCTCAACTTCAACGGCACCGACGTCATCGACCTCACGGTGACCGACACTGTCGGCGGCATCGTCGCGACCGGCGCGCCGGGCAGCGGCACCATCGGCACCGGCACCGATACGGTAACCGTCACGGCGGTGAACGACCAGGTGGCGATCAGCACCGGCACGTCCACGACGATCGACGAGTACACCTCGGTGCTGCAGAGCGGCATCGTCAACAGCGACGTCGACGCGGCGCTGGCGCCGAACGGACTGTATTCGGTGACCCTGACGGCGGACCACGGCACGCTGACCGACGGCGTGCATACCGCCACCACGCTGACGC
>JAQGJF010000990.1 GCA_028290765.1 Tardiphaga sp. | reverse complement strand
CTGAGCTGTTGTTTTCGAAAAACATGAAACGGTCGTTGATGATCGTGGCATTGCCGGCCGTGCTGGAGTTGGAGAAGTGCAGGTATTGGTTGTAGACTATTGTGGAGCTTCCGCCGATGACGGCGATGCCCGCGCCGGTGATTTGCAGGCTCTGGCCGGTGAAGCCCCCGGTCGGGCCGTTGGTGAGCGTGTAGCTCGAAGCGCCCGCATTGAACGTCATGCCACCGAGGTTAGTGGTGGCTGAGAACGATAGGGCGGTAACACTCGACGTGTCGAAAGACGCCGTGCCCCCCGGCACGGTGGCCGGGCTCCAGTTGGCGGCGTTGTTGAAGTCGCCGCTGCCGGGCGTGTTCAGCCAGGTCGCGTCCTGCGCCGCCGCCGGCAGCGCCGCGACGCACAGTGCCGACGACGCCAGCAAAATGGCCCGCAACCGGCGAGCCGCCCCGAATCGATGGTTGAGAACACGCACCGCCACCCGCCACCCCATTCCAATTCGCAGCCGCAAGGGCATTTCGGCAGCCGAAGGGCCCGAGACGGCAGAATCAGCCTCGCACGCGTGGTGCGTGGGCGTCCTGATACGGCGCGGTATATTTCTGAAGTTTTTCTGATATTTTCCGATTGAGCCCACATAGGGGGCGCTTTCCGGCAGTTGCAGTCCCCCCGAATTCTGCTAATTGCTGTCCCCGGACGGTTTCGGGAGCCGCGGAGGCACGCGTGTTCCGTTTTGCTGGTTTTGAATTTGACCGGCAGCGCGCCGACCTGCGCGGGGCCGACGGCAAAGCCATCAAGCTTCGGCCGAAAACCTTCGACATGCTGGGGCTGTTTGCCGCCAACGCCCGGCGTGTCCTCGGCAAGCAGGAGCTGATGGAGGCAATCTGGCCGAACGTCCATGTCGGGGAAGACAGCCTGTTCCAATGCATCCGTGAGCTTCGCACCGCGCTGGGCGACGATCAGCGGCAGATGATCAAGCTGGTGTCCGGCCGCGGCTATATGTTCGACGTCGAGGTGTCGGCCGAGCCGGCCGCCGCCGAGACGCAAGCCCCGTTGCCGCCACTGCCGAGAGCCGAGAGCCGGGAGCCTGCTGCCAGCGCCGTGGCCGCGGCCGAACCTGTAGAACCGCGGCGGCTGTTCGGCTTGCGCGGACCCGCGGCGCTCGCCGCGGTGGCGGGGCTCGGCGCGATCGTCGGGCTGGCCGTTGCCGCCCTGATTGTCGAATCGGATGTCATCTTCGGGCGGCCCACGCCGACGATCGCCGTGATGCCGATCGCCGGCATGGGCAATGACAGCCAGGTCGCCGAAACGGCGGCGAACGTGACCACACGCCTCGCCGACGGCCTGGCGAAGATCAACAACATCCAGGTGGTGACGCAAAGCGCGCCGCAGCCGGCGTCAACGCGCGTGCCGCCGGCGGACTTCGTCGTGAACGGCGAATTGGCGAAAGGCGAGCGGTCGTGGGAATTGCGCGCGCGCATGACCAGGGCCGCGACGGGCGAAGTGGTGTGGACCGCGCCGGTTGCGGTCGGCTTCAAGGATTCGGACCTGGAGGATGCGGACCTCGGGATGCAACAGTCGCGGCTGGCGGCGGGACTTGGACATCTGCTCGCGGTTCGCATCAACGCGCTTGTTGACCGGGGTGCGCATACCTCCGCCACCGACGGCCGTTCGCCCGGCAGCGCCAAGGCCGCGATCGACCAGGCCAATGCTTCCATCAATCAGACCTCGCGCGAGCGCTTTGCGGCAGCGCAGGCGATGCTGGAGAAAGCGCTCGGCGGCGAGCCCGACAATGTCGACCTGCAAATCGCGCTTGCCGCGCTTCAATTGCGCGGGATCCAGATGGTTTGGTACAGCCCGGCGGACAGCACGGCTGCGGAGAACAATGCCAGGTCGATGCTGGAGCGCGCGTTGCGTGCCAGGCCCAGTTCCATTCCGGTGCTCGAAGCCTATTGCCGCTTCCTCAACGCGACCAACCAGTTCGTCGAAAGCCTGGTGGCTTGCACAAGGGCATTGGCATTCGATCCGTGGAACGGCATGGCGCTGTATCATATGGGCCTGGCGCAAATTCAACTCGGCCGCTTCGAGGACGCGCTGGCGACGTTCAAGCAAGCCGACCGGTTCGATACGCCGCAGGTGTCGCGCTGGACCTGGCTGCTCGGTGCGGGATGGACCTGCATGCTCATGGGCCGCGCCGAAGAAGCCGTGCCGTGGCTGCAAGGGTCGCTCGCCATCACGCCGGGATCGGGACGCACGCTTATGCTGCTGGCCGCGGCCTACCAGCGCTCGGGCCGTACGGACGAAGCCAAAGCGGCTTTGGCAAAGGCTTTGGAACTGAGGCCTGGCACGACCGCGCTCAATGTCGCGGTACCGACCAGGAATGCCAGCCCGGTTTTTCTCGAGGCGAGCCCGCGGGTCATCCGGGCCATGGTCGATGCCGGGTTGCCGGAACGCTGATCGACGTCCGCTTTAGCACTGAGGCGGAAGCCTTTCGTCACTTCTAACGCCAAGGGTGATGGGTCCCTGCGTGCGCAGGGACGACCCGCTGAGAGTTTGCGCTTCCTCAATAATCCTTCTCGCGGTGCACGTCGTGCACGACGATGCCCATGCCCGGTTCCGGCAGCGCCAGCCAGTCCCGGCGTTTCAGGGTGCGGCGGGTATCCTCGAGACCGCTCTGCCAGTGCTCGCGCATCGAGGTCGCGGAGAATTCATGGTCCTTGGAATCGCCCTCATAGGCTTTCTGCTGATAGATCATCTGCAGGATGGTGATTTCCGGCAGGTCGGCGAGGCTGGCGCGCATCGTGCGTTCCTGATCGGTCAGGGCGTCTTCCGGGAGTTTCAACAGCACCTTGTACAGATCGGCCTTCAGGTTGTTCATCCGCTTGTAGACATCGGTGTTGTGCCGGGTGCGCGACGAATAGACGATGTCCTTGTGCCGGGAGAGCACCTCCTGGATATCGCGGGGCAACATGCCGCGGGCGCTGAACAGGTCGACCTGGAACACCAGCGAATTCATCTTGTCGTCCTGGTCCAGGAGATGCTGCAGCGGCGTGTTGGAGACGATGCCACCGTCCCAGAAATGGTCGGTGCCGATCTTCACCATCGGCAGCGCCGGCGGCAGCGCGCCCGAGGCCATCACATGCTCGGGTGCGATCACTTCCTTCTTGTTGTCGAAATAAAGAAAGTTGCCAGTCAGCACGTTGACCGCGCCGACCGCGAAATGCATCTCGCGGGCGTTGATCAGGTCGAAATCGACCAGTTCGAGCAGCGTCTCGCGCAGCGGCGAGGTGTCGTAATAGCTGGTGGCCGTCCTGGCGCCGGCCGGGCTGAACCACGGATTGACTTCGTGCGGCTTGAAGAAGCCGGGCTGGCCAAGCGTGGTGGTCATGAACGAGCTCGCGAGGTTGCGGGCCTTGCGGTAGACGTCGCCGTCCGGCGTGTAGTGCCACACCTTGCGGGCGGTGATGCGCTCCCAGAAGATACGCAGCCGTTCGAGACGGCGCTCCGGCGGGTTGCCGGCAATGATCGCCGAATTGATCGCGCCGATCGACACCCCGCACACCCAGTCCGGCTCCATGCCTTCCTCGTGCAGGGCCTGGTAGACCCCAGCCTGGTAGGCGCCGAGCGCGCCGCCGCCCTGCAGCACCAGCGCCACCCGGTCGCAGCGGTCAGGCCGCCAGCTCGATGCCACAGCGGTTTCGGAATCCGGCGTTCGCGCGTCCATGAAATGCCCCTTGAACTCTGGTGATGAGGTTCGGGCGGCAGAATTCAGATGAGCCGTGACATCGTTGTGACAAGGCGCAGCATCAGGCGCTGTCACAGCCCTGACGGAAATGTCTCACACCGTTGTCAAACACCGCCGCTAGCAATTGCGCGTCGCGACAGACGGCGCGTTTCATACTTGCTTGCGCATCACCCTCATTTCGATTGGTCGTCCCATGTTGTCTGGAAAATCTGCCATCGTGACCGGTTCGACCGGCGGTATAGGCCTCGGGATCGCGCGCGGCCTGGCCGCCAGCGGCGTCAATATCATGCTCAACGGCTTTGGCGACGCAGGCGAGATCGAGACCATCCGTGAGGAAATCGCCAACGGCCACAACATCAAGGTGCTCTACAGCGGCGCCAACATGGCCGACGGCAAGGAGATCGCCGACATGATGGCGCTGGCCGATGCGGAATTCGGCGGCGTCGATATCCTGGTCAACAATGCCGGCATTCAATACGTCGCGCCGGTCGAAGAATTTCCGGTCGAGAAATGGGACGCCATTGTCGCGATCAACCTGTCCAGCGCCTTTCACACCACGCGCCTCGCGGTACCGGGCATGAAGAAGAAAAGCTGGGGCCGCATCGTCAACATCGCCTCGGCGCACGCGCTGGTCGCCTCGCCGTTCAAATCGGCTTACGTCTCGGCCAAGCACGGCATCGCCGGCCTGACCAAGACCACCGCGCTCGAACTCGCCGAGCACGGCATCACCGTCAATGCGGTGTGCCCCGGCTATGTGATGACGCCGCTGGTCGAAAAGCAGATCCCGGAGCAGGCCAAGGCCCGCGGCATCACCGAGCAGCAGGTAATCTCCGACGTGCTGCTCGCGGCCCAGCCGACCAAGCGCTTCGTCACCGTGGAAGAGCTGTCCGCGCTGGTGAATTTTCTCTGCACCGACAATGCCAGGTCGATCACCGGCACCACGCTGCCGGTCGACGGCGGCTGGACCGCTCACTGAACGGGGGTTTTCCGATGCGCAAGGCGGACGTGCTGAAACTTCCGTCGATGCCGGCGGCCGGGCCGAGCTACCCGGCCGGACCGTATCGTTTCGTCAATCGCGAATTCCTGGTCATCACCTATGAGACCGATCCGGAGCTGATCCGCGCCGGCCTGCCCGAACCGCTGGAGCCGATCGACCGGCCGATCGTGCATTACGAGTGGATCAAGATGCCCGACAGCTCGGGTT
>JAQGJF010000955.1 GCA_028290765.1 Tardiphaga sp. | reverse complement strand
CGTCCTTGTGGAAGGGTTTGGTCATGTAGTCGTCGGCGCCGACGCCGAGACCCTTGACCTTGTCCTCGATGCCGGCGAGGCCGGAGAGGATCAGAATGGGTGTTTTGATCTTCGACACGCGAAGCTGCTTGAGCACATCGTACCCGGACATATCGGGCAAATTCAGATCCAGCAGAATAATGTCGTAATCGTACAATTTCCCGAGGTCGACGCCTTCTTCGCCGAGATCCGTCGTATAGACGTTGAAACTCTCGGATTTGAGCATCAGCTCGATCGATTGCGCGACGGCGCTGTCATCTTCTATCAGCAATACGCGCATGCCAGTCCCCTATGGTCGCCGCTCCGGGCGTCAGGTCGGCCGCACTTGCGGCACCAAAAAACGCCTTTGAACAACTGATTCGGATCCTGACGACATATGGTTAACAAAACCTGATTCCTGTGCGCAAGGTCTATCGGTGCAATTTTGGTCGAATCGCCCTAAGATGTTGCGACAGAGCAGTTTTTCGTACCCGTAACCGTTCAAGTTCCACTTTAAGAGACGGGCCTAACCGACTCTCAGGACTCACCTTCGTTCTGACGGCAAGCCCTCTCAGTCACCCAAGACAGTGTGACGTAATGATTAACGATGCGGGTAAACACGGAGTTAAGGCCGCGGCCGCAAAGCGCAGAAACTTAAGGATTTCGCAATGAAAGCGCTCGCGGAGCAGATAACCGACCTCGACGGCGTCAATATTTACGGCCGGGTGGTCGGCGTGCGCGGCCTGATGGTCGAGATCGCAGGCCCCATCCACGCGATGTCGGTGGGTGCGCGGATCGTGATCGAGTCCGGCGGCAACCGCCTGATCCCCGCCGAAGTGATCGGCTTCCACGGCAACAATGCCGTGGTGATGCCGTTCGCCGGCCTCGAGGGAGTACGGCGCGGCTGCCGCGCGGTGATCGCCAATGCCGCCAGCCAGGTACGCCCGTCGCCGGCGTGGCTTGGCCGGGTCGTCAACGCCATGGCCGAACCGATCGACGGCAAGGGCCCGCTGGTGCAGGGACCCTCACCGATGTCGTACCGCAATTCGCCGCCGCCGGCGCATTCCCGCAAGCGCGTCGGCGCGCCGCTGGACCTCGGGGTGCGCTCGCTCAACACCTTCCTGACCTGCTGCCGCGGGCAGCGGCTCGGCATCTTCGCCGGCTCCGGCGTCGGCAAATCGGTGCTGCTGTCGATGCTGGCGCGCAATGTCGACGCCGATATTTCGGTGATCGGCCTGATCGGCGAACGCGGCCGCGAGGTGCAGGAATTCCTGCAGGAGGACCTCGGCGAGGAAGGCCTGGCGCGCTCGGTGGTGGTGGTGGCGACTTCCGACGAACCCGCCCTGATGCGGCGCCAGGCCGCCTATCTGACCCTGGCGATCGCGGAGTATTTTCGCGACGAGGACAAGAGCGTCATGTGCATGATGGACTCGGTGACCCGCTTTGCCATGGCGCAGCGCGAGATCGGCCTCTCCGCCGGCGAACCACCGACCGCCAAGGGCTATACGCCGACCGTCTTCACCGAACTGCCGAAGCTATTGGAGCGCGCCGGCCCCGGGCTCGGCGAAGGCAGCATCACCGCCATCTTCACCGTGCTGGTCGACGGCGACGACCATAACGAACCGGTGGCCGACGCGGTTCGCGGCATCCTCGACGGCCATATCGTGATGCAGCGCTCGATCGCCGAGCGCGGACGTTACCCGGCCATCAACATCCTCAAATCGGTATCCCGCACCATGCCGAAATCGGCCGATCCGGTGTATCTGCCCACCATCACCCGGGCCCGCCAGATCATGGCGACCTATGCCGACATGGAGGAATTGATCCGGCTCGGTGCCTATCGGGCCGGCTCCAGCCCGGAGGTCGACGAGGCCATCCGGCTCCACGAGCCGCTGGAAAGCTTCCTGCGGCAGCGCAAGGACGAGGTGGCCAGTCTCGGCGACGGATATCGCCAATTGGAGCAAATCCTAGGTAGTTTGGAAACGGAACGCTAACTTTGTCAGGCCATCATCGCCTTCACCATGCAAGTAATACCGGCGGGTCCTGGGAGGGTCGCCGGTCCCGTCCCGTGTACAAATTGGGACTTCTGGGGAGTACGAGTCGATGAAGTCACGCGAAACCCTGATCCGCCTGAAGAAATTTCAGGTCGACGAAAAGCGCCGGAGGGTCGCCCAGATCGAAGGCATGATCGCCGATTTCCAGCGCATGTCGGTCGACCTCGAGCGCGAAATCCACACCGAGCAGGAGCGCGCCGGGATCAACGATCCCACGCACTTCGCCTATCCGACCTATGCCAAGGCGGCGATCCAGCGCCGCGAGAACCTGACCCGGTCCGCCGACGAACTGCGCATTCAGCTCGAGGATGCCAAGAGCCTGCTGACCGAGGCTTTCGAAGAACTCAAGAAGGTCGAATTGCTCGACGAGCGCGACCAGGCGCGCGAACGCGCCGAAGAGAGCGCCCGCGAACAGGCCGACCTCGACAGCATCGGCTTGATGCGTTCGCACATCGGGGCCGTTGCCTGATCACTGCTTTCGCGAGCGATCGAAGCCGCAAGATCATCAAACCCGGGCCGAGAGGTCCGGGTTTGTGTTTTTGGAGCATCGATCCGGAGGGCGACCTGTCACGCCAGTTGTTCCGGACGTCCTGCAGCCTGTGAACACCTCGCCGCCAGGGTGTTCGCCTCGGCGCAGGATATGATACGACTTTGGATTGCCGCGCGGGCTGGTTAAGTTCGTGGCAGGTCTTGAGGTTAGGGACTTGGGTTTGGGGAGCTGGAATGCTGACGCCGGCTGAGCTGGTCTGGCTGATCGCCGCGGTTGCAAAGGGCGACGAGGCCGCTTTCGAGCGACTCTATGCCGCGACGCGGGCGAAACTCTTTGGGGTCGTGCTCCGTATCTTGCGGCGTCAGGATCTCGCAGAGGAAGTCATTCAGGAGGCCTACGTCAAGATCTGGAACAGCGCCGGGCAATTCAATCCCGGGCTGTCATCTCCGATCACATGGATGGCGTCGATTGCGCGAAACCGCGCCATCGACGTCGTTCGCAAACGTGGCGAGGTCTCGATCGAAGAGGAGCCGTCCGCCATGGAAGTCGCCGCTGACACGCCCGATCCACTGGCGCGCCGCGAAATGACTGAGGAACTCAAGCGCCTTCTGGAGTGCGTCGGCCGGCTCGAGCCGGACCGGCAGAAACTGGTGCTGCTCGCCTATTACAACGGCTGGAGCCGCGAACAATTGGCGGCCAAGTTCGAGACGCCGGTGAATACGGTGAAGACCTGGCTGCGCCGCAGCATGATGGATATCCGGGAGTGTCTCGGGCTTTAGGAGATCTTGGACTCTGAATGATGGCCTATAGCGAAGATCATATCGCGCTCGCCGCGGAATACGCCCTCGGCACCCTCGAAGCCGACGAACGCGCGCAGGTCGAGACCATGATGGCCGTCGACACCGAATACACCGCGATCGTGAGGGCGTGGGAGTACCGGCTCGGCGTGCTCAACCAGATGGTCGGATCGGTCGAGCCGCGGCCTGAGGTCTGGGACAGGATCAAGGCCGCGACGGGCCTTGGCGAGCCGCAGGCGCCGCTGGTGCTTCCCGAAGCGCCGCCGCCGGCCGCGACCGAAACCGTCGCGCCTGCCGCGGCCGTCGACACCTCCAACGTCGTCC
>JAQGJF010000947.1 GCA_028290765.1 Tardiphaga sp. | reverse complement strand
GTTGTGCATCTCTCCCCGCACGCGGCAGGGCTATCGCATATGGAATGAGCGGTCGCCGCAGTTCTTTCTTATCCCTCCCCCTTGCGGGGAGGGTGGCCAGCCGAAGGCTGGTCGGGTGGGGGTAAGCCAAAGCGGAAGCCTTCTTTGTGACTACCCCCACCCCGGCCTCCGCTTCGCTCGGCCGACCCTCCCCGCAAGGGGGAGGGATCGCACGCCGTCCCCGCACACCAAAACGCAGTCCAATTCTTCATATGCGATAACCCTGGCGGCCATCTGGAGGTCATCGCAGCGTTTTTTGTCCGAGCGCCCGATAGACGGTGTTCCTCGAGATACCAAGACGTCGGGAGGTCTCGCTGACGTTGCCGGCGGTTTCGGCATGGACCGTCAGAATGCTGGCGAGCTGGATCTCGTGGAGCGAGCCGACTGTTGCGTGCGGGGCGTGGCCGATCAAAGCTTCCATTCCGGCCTCGTCCACGAGGCCGTTGTCGGCGGCGAGCGTGAAGCGTGCCAGGATATTGCGAAGTTCGCGGATGTTGCCGGGCCAGGGCCGCGCGGCGAGACGGGCGACGGTCTCCGATGCCATTTCACAATTCGGATCGATCGCGTCCAGCAAATGCCGGACGATGGCGTCGAAGTCGGTGCGATCGCGCAGCCTGGGCAGCGTGACCTCGAGGGTATTGAGGCGATAGAGCAGATCGGCGCGGAACCGCTTCTCGGCAATAGCCTTGTCGAGGGTGGCGTTGGTCGCCGAGACGAGGAAGATATCGACCTTGGCTCTGGCGCCGCCAATGGGGCGCACGGTCCAGTCGTCGAGCAGGCGCAGAAGCACGGCTTGCAGGGCGATCGGCATGTCGCCGATTTCGTCGAGGAACAGCGTGCCGCCGTCGGCTTCCTTGACCAGTCCGATGGCGCCGCCGCGCCGCGCGCCGGTGAACGCGCCGTCGGCATAGCCGAACAGTTCGGCTTCGATCAGGCTTTCGGGAAGTGCGGCGCAATTGACCGGGACGAAGGCGCCGGTTCGTCCGCTGGCGGCATGGGCGTGGCGGGCGAGTTGCTCCTTGCCGGTACCGGTCTCACCGCGGATCAGGATCGGCATTTTGCGCGCGGCCGCGGTTTCCACCTGTCGAACGATGGCCCGCACGGCCGGATCGCGGGCGACAAAGCTGGAGGCCGATGGCTCAAGCCGAACCGGCCGCTGCCGGGGAACCTCCGCCGCCTGCGGGCTCCGGGATGGGTTTCCAGCCGCAGCCTCGGGATGCGGAGATCGCGTCGGCAGATCTTGCAGAGCGCGCGATGGACCCACGGCCTTGCGAAGATCAGGTGCGGGACTTGGCTTCTGAACGTCGCCATCGACGACCGGCACGCGTCGCCGTGCGTGCAGCACGACCACGGCCCCGATGCCGGCGCTTGCATGGTTCACGAGATCGAAGCTCGCGTTCGGAAACAGCTCCTTCAATCTGGCGGGCCACTGATCGAAGGGGAGCGCCTTCAAAAAGCGGGTCGGCGCATCGTCGTCGGTGCCGCTGCGGTGATTCGGGATAGCCCTCAGGGCCCGCTCGCTGGCATGCAGGATGGTGCCTCGGCGATCCAGCACGATGCACTCGTCGCTGGCCCACATCTGCCTCTTGGCGAGAAAGTGGTACAACAGCTTTTCGTGATCCTGCTTGATGGATTGCGCCAGCACGCTCTCGACGTGCTGGCCGACGGAAACCGCCAGAGCGAGGCTCTGTGGATTGAAGGTGCAGGCCGGCCCCGATATGTCCACCACGCCAAGCAGTTCCCCGTCGATGGGATCTTGAACCGGAACCGCGGCGCAGGTCCATCGTTGCACCTCGGAGCAGAAATGTTCCGCACCGTGAATCTGAACCGGTTTTGCTTCCGCCATGGCGGTGCCGATGGCATTGGTGCCGATATCGGCTTCGCTCCATCTCCCTCCATGCTCCAGATGTACGGTACGGCCGGCGTCGATCACCCGCGCATCGCCCTGGGTATCGATGATCAAGCCGGTCGGATCGGTCAGGATCATGATGGAATTGGCATCGCTCAGGAACGTTCTCGAATTCTCGAGCGCGCAACGGGCGGCATTGCGCAGCGCAGCGTGTTTGGAGCGATGGCGAAACAATTCAGCGTCTGCAACGATCGGCGCCATTGCGCGGTCGATCGTGACCTGATGATTCTGCGATCTCTGCCACGATGCGGCAACCGACGATCTCAGATCGGTCGACAAGGCTCCACGCTCGACGAATTTCTCCCAGGCGGCCCGTACATCTCGCTGGTCCATCCCGACGCCTCCGACATGACGAAATCCGAGACCCGCGGCTCAACGGACCTCGCCATCAATGACCTGAATGTGGGCTGCTTGTCGCAATAACCGCTAGCTTGACGAAAAGAGCAAGATTCAAACCCTGCCAGTCCCCCGAACGGTGGAATCCCCGGTCGAGTCGAACATTTACCGGGCGCTCTCGTCATGATGTCGACGGCGTCATCCGACCAAACAATCCATCCTGCGTTTACTTCCCAGACGTTAGAAGCGGTTCTCGATAAGCGGTTCTTGGGCGCCGCTAGTGAACCCAGTCTACACTTCTTCACCGCAGGCGCAAAGACAGAGTCGAATCGCAAACACATCGACGATGCCTGTCCCTGGGAGGCATCCTCGAGGGATCCGGGCGAACGCAAGGGATCCATGCGGCGCTGGCCCTCGAACCGGCACGACCTTGCGCTTCGCTTCGTCACCATAAACAGCCCGCTACTACCACAGCTTGATGGCGCGGACCTATGTTTGCCTCAAGGATGGTGAGGCCGATGAGAAAATGGTGCGCGGCTGTTGCGATCGTGGGCGCGTTTTGCGGTGCAGTATCGGCGATCGAAATCGCGCAGGCACAATTGCCGCTGCCCGCGGTCAAGTCGCCTGACGGATCCAGCCTGTTCAAGCAGCAATGCGCGTCGTGTCATACCGTCAACCTGTCCGAGCCGCAGCGGCAAGGACCGAACCTTGTGAACATCGTCGGCCGCCCGGCCGGCAAGGCCGCGGGTTTCCATTATTCGGCGGGTTTTGCGACAGCGGATTTTGTCTGGGACGAAAACAAGCTGGACGCGTGGCTGGCCAATCCTCAGGCGCTGATCGCCGGTGCCATCATGCCGTACCGGCAGGCCAGGCCGGAAATACGCAGCGCGCTGATCGCCTACATGAGGGAGTTGCATTGAATGGCGAAGCCGGTTCACGCCATGATCCGCGTGCTCGATGAAGCGAGGTCGCGCGATTTCTACGCCAGGGCGTTCGGCCTCGAACTGGCCGAGCGGCTCGCCTTTCCTGATTTTGCGCTGATTTATCTGCGGCACCCTTCGTCACCGTTCGAGGTCGAACTGACGGTGAACTTCGATCGCACCACGCCCTACAATCTCGGCGACGGCTACGGCCATATCGCGGTGGTGGTCGATGACCTCGCCTCCGAGCATGCCCGCTTCGAACGCGAAAATCTCGGACCCGGTCCGCTGCGCGAATTGAAGCACGACGGCGCTACGCTGGCGCGGTTCTTCTTCGCCACCGATCCCGATGGCTACAAGATCGAGGTCATTCAGAAAGGCGGCCGCTTCAACTGACCGCAATAAGAAGGACGGCAATAAAAAAGCCAGCAAACCAACGCCAGCAAAAGGAGGATGTGACATGAGAGAAGTCGACCCGCGCAGCAGGTTCAATCGCCGGAATTTCTTGAAAGGCGCCGCCGCCACGGTCCCCGCCGCCGCCATCGTGGCGACGACCAGCCTTGGTATCGAGGACGCCTGGGCGGAAGACGCCACCGCGCTTTCTCCGTCCGCCCTGAAGACGATGGTGAAGGTGGCGCGCGACATCTATCCGCACGATTTTCTCGCCGACGCCTATTACATCAAGGCCATCAAGCCGTGGGACGGCAAGGCCGCCAAGGACGCCAAGATCAGGACGATGCTGGAAAGCGGCGTCGGCCGGCTCGATCAGGACGCCCGGGACCGCCATAAGCTCGCCTACCTCGACGTTCCCTGGGAAGCCGATCGGGTGGCGCTGCTGCAGGCCATCGAACAGACCGATTTCTTCAAGGCGATCCGCTCCGATCTCGTGGTCTCGCTCTACAACCAGGAAGAGCTGTGGCCGAAGTTCGGTTACGAGGGCTCCTCCGCCGAGCACGGCGGCTACATCAAGCGCGGTTTCAGCGACATCGACTGGTTGCCAAAAGCCTGATCGTCATCGTTCGTCGATGGCGATGCATTCTTCATTGCAGGAACTTCGCAAGAAAACTCCGGGAGGAACGACACATGGCAAAATTCAATCTGAACGACGACAGCGTGGTCGTCATTGTCGGTTCCGGTGCGGGCGGCGGCACGCTCGGCAACGAGCTGGCGCAGAAGGGCGTCAAGACGGTCATTCTCGAGGCCGGTCCGCGCACCGAACTGCAGGATTTCGTCAACAATGAATGGGAGAGTTTTACCCAGCTGGCATGGACCGACATGCGGACCACGTCCGGCAACTGGCGCGTTGCCAGGGATTTTGCCAACCTGCCGGCCTGGATCGTGAAGTCGGTCGGCGGTTCGACGGTGCATTGGGCCGGCGCATCGCTGCGCTTCGATGACCATGAGTTCCGGGTTCGCAGCGTCTACGGCAACGTGCCCGGCGCCAATTTGATCGACTGGCCGCTCACGCTGGCCGAAATCGAGCCGTGGTACGCCAAAGCCGAAGACAAAATGGGCGTAACCCGGACCAACAATATTCCCGGGCTTCCCGGCAACAACAATTTCAAGGTGATGGAAGCCGGAGCCAGGAAGCTCGGCTACAAGGAGGTCCACACCGGCCGGATGGCGATCAACAGCGAGCCACGCGACAGCCGTGGCGCTTGCCAGCAGATCGGCTTCTGTTTCCAGGGTTGCAAGTCCGGCGCCAAATGGTCGACGCTCTACAGCGAGATCCCGAAGGGAGAAGCGACCGGAAATCTTGAAGTCCGCCCGAGCAGCATGGCGGTGAAGATCGAGCACGACGCGGCGGGCAAGGTGACCGGCGTGGTGTATGCCGACGAAGCCGGCAAGACGCAGCGCCAGAAGGCGCGGGTCGTCGCCGTGGCCGGCAACTCGATCGAGAGTCCGCGTCTGCTGCTCAACAGCGCCTCCAACCTGTTTCCCGACGGGCTTGCCAACAGCTCGGGCCAGGTCGGCCGCAACTACATGCGTCACATGACCGGCAGCGTCTACGCCGTGTTCGACAGATCGGTTCATATGTATCGCGGCACCACGATGGCCGGCATCATCCGCGACGAGGCGCGGCACGATCCGGCGCGCGGATTCATGGGCGGCTACGAGATGGAGACCTTGTCGCTCGGCCTTCCCTTCATGGCGGCGTTCCTCAACCCCGGCGCCTGGGGGCGAACCTTCACCAGCGCCATGGAGGGCTATCCACGCATGGCCGGGATGTGGCTGGTCGGCGAGGACATGCCGCAGGAGACCAATCGGGTGACGCTCGATCCGGTGGCCAAGGACAAGCTAGGCCTGCCGGTTGCCAGCGTGCATTACGACGATCATCCCAATGATGTCGCGATGCGCAACCACGCTTACAAACAAGGCGCCGCGGTCTATGAGGCGATCGGCGCCACGGTGACCTATCCGACCACGCCCTATCCCTCAACCCACAACATGGGGACCAACCGCATGAGTGCGAAGCCGCGTGACGGCGTGGTCAACAAATTCGGACAGGCGCACGACGTCAAGAACCTGTTCGTATCCGACGGCAGCCAGTTTACCAGCGGTGCGGCCTGCAATCCGACACTCACCATCGTTGCGCTCGCCATCAGGCAGGCGGATCACATCGCCGGCGCAATGCAGCGCAAGGAAATCTAGAGCGGGATGATTTAAGTTGGTTCGGTGACATCAGCCCCGTCATTGCGAGCGAACGGGTCGCGCGAATGCGCGCCCGATTGTCGCATATGAAGAGCGGTAGCCGCAGCGCTCACCTCTCCTCGCGCGCGGGGAGAGGTCGGATTGCGCAGCAATCCGGGTGAGGGGGCGCATCGACAAGCTCGGCCTCGCTGAGAGGCCCCCTCACCCGGAGCCCTCGCTTCGCTCGGACTCCGACCTCTCCCCGCAAGCGGGGAGAGGTGCACAAGCGCGCTCTCGGCCATATGCGATGCCGCGCGGGAAGAGGTGACTGCGTCGCAGCGTCGTCGAGGACGTTGCCGGCCGTTGGAAGGCAACCCGGTCCCGTCACGGACGATCATTCGGCCGCGACGAGCTTGGGGCCTTCGAGAAAATCGGGCATGACGGCGGCGGATCTTGACCGGTAGATCAGGCAGGAACAGCGCAGCAGCGAGGCGAAATTATTGACTTCGCCGTGATGGTCCAGAACTTCGTTGTGAAGCTGCGTCAGGAATTTTGCCAGGCTCATGCCTTCCCGGCTCGCGAGTTCCTTCAGCGTGTCCCAGAACGCCAGCTCCAGCCGAATGGACGTGGAATGACCTCCGATCCGGAGCGACCTGGTATGCGATTCATAGTCTCGTTGGGGTTGGTGGGCGAACAGCCGGCACATGAAAATCCTCCCATGTCTTTTATAATTTTTCTAAACAATATACCCGGTCGCCGAATGCCACAATATTCTTGGATGCCGGACAGCGCCCGGAGCCATCGTCTCGACGCCTGGAACAATGGCTTCGATACCAGGGATGGGGCTTGCGCTGACGTGGGGGCGCTGTCGGGCGGAATATCCCGATCGCCCCCTTACTGGCTGCTCCATGGGGTGGTGCTGAATTCGGCAGGCATCGGCATGACATCCGGTTCTTCCGCCGTGCTTAAGCCGGAGGATCGCTCGGTGCGACCACTTACGGTGCTGTACCCGGCTTACCCAAAGTTTGGTCATAAGACCTTCCGGTAGCTCCCCTCAAATGGGGCCATTCTTTACGAACGGATTGCGAAATTGGTGGCATCTGCTGCCCGCTGGCAACCAAGCTCTTCATTCGGGACGCTTGGCGAATTCCTCGCCGGCAATTTGCACCGCCTGTTGCACGACGGGATAGCCGCTATAGGGAGCGAGGTTGAGAAGAGTTTCGAGCACCTCCTTACGGCTCGCGCCCGCATTGAGTGCCGCATTGATGTGGACACGCAGCGGGGCTTCCGCAGTCTTGGTCGCGACCGCAGCCAGGGCCGCGCAGGCCGTCAGCTCGCGGGTCTTGGGATCGATGCCTGGTCTTGAGAAAACGTCGCCATAGGAGTGCTCGACGATCATCCGCCCGATATCCGGTGCAATGTCATCGAAGCTGCGGATGACCGCTTCACCCGACGCTCCGGACGTCTGTGCAAGTGTCGTGAGCCCGCGCTCCCGACGCAGTTCCCGGCTCTCGGATAGCTGCGCCGCCGCGGATGGCGCCGTGATCGCTGTAGCGCCGCGGTCTGCCGAGAAGGCCCGTTGGGCGAGACCGAAGGCGTTGAGTGCGGCGGGGAATCCGGCATATACGCTAAGCTGCATCAGCGCCTCGGCAATCTCTACGGGCGACAGGCCCTGCTTGAGGGCGGCTTTGAGATGGAAATCGAGAGCTTCGTCGCGGTTGCCGGTCGCCGCTAGCATCGAGAGGACGGCGAGGTGCTTGGCCTTCGGTTCCAGCCCCTCGCGCGATAGGGCCTCGCCGAAGGCGAATTCAATCAACCAGCGTGCGAGGTCCGGTGAGATCGCTTCAAGAGGCCGTAGATGGCCTTCGCCGTTGACCGCCAAGAGGACTTCTAGGCCGCGCCGGTATCGCTGCGTTCCGTCGTCGCTTGCCGGTGGCGGGGCTTCGAAGGCGATACGTCGCTCCTGGAAGATCTCGCGCGCCAGGACGATCGAGTCGACGGCGGAGGGGAAGCCGAGGACCGCCACGGATACGAACAGCAACTCCACCAAATCCAGCGGCCTCCCTCCGGCGTTGAGGAAGCCCGTCATATGAAACTTGAGCTGCGGCTGGACGCTGCCCAAGGCCATCAAACAAGAGACGGTGCAAATCTGCCGCAGCGGCAAATTTAGCCCAGGACGGCAGAGAATATCGCCATAAGGGTATTCGACCGTAAAACGCGCCAAGTCTGGCGACGCCTCTGCAAGGCGTTTGATCGGTAAGTCAAAGCCCTCGCCGCCTATCTGCTGGAGAACCTCCATGCCGCGTTCGAAACGCTCGCCGTTCGGTTCTTGAGCCATGGTCTGTTGGATACTCCGCGCTTCTTGAAGAGGTTTCGGGGGGGGGGTCATGACTTCGGCCATGCGACGCGATAGATATTGCCGCTGCCCCATGTCCCGACCAGAAGATCGCCGTTGGCGGTTCGATCCAAAGCGACGGCGCTGCCTGATAGGCCATCGACGACGACGCTCGACTGGCCGTCGAAGCTGACGCGGCGCACTACGCTCGCGCCGTTGTCGATGACCAGCACTGCATCATCTCCATCGGCGAGGATGCCGACGCCGGGGCGGTTGAAACTCTGACCGAGTTCCTGGACCATGCCATCAGGCAGGATGCGCGTGACACGACCACCATATTGCGAGGAGACGATGCTGCCGTCCGGCATTTCGACCACGCCGACTGGCAGCGAGAGTCCACGCGCCACCACGGTGTGGTTGCCCGTTTTTGTGTCGAAAGCAACGATCTCCCCGGATGAGCGATTGGCGATCAGCAGCCGGCCGTCGCGTGCGAAGGCGATTCCCGTCGGAGTTGCGAGGCCGTCCGCGACGGTCTTGCGCTTCCCGTCCGGCCCGACGCGCACGAGAATGTCGCTAGAATAGGATGAGACGAACACGGCGCCTGTCGCGTCGATCGCAATGCCTGCCGGCGACGCGATGTTGTCGAGGAAGACCGAGCGCGTGCCATCCGCCTGCATCCGCTCGACCGTTCCACCGCTCCAGTTCGACACCAATAGGCTCGTATCGCCGTAAGCATGAATGCCGACCGGCGCGCTAAACCCCTGAAGGAACGGTTCGATGGCATACGCGCCTGCGGCGCTCATGAGGACAGTGGCGATTGCGACCGTGCCGAGCGCAATTTTCCGGAATGTATCGGCGATGCGTCCGGGCATGGCTGCCACCTCCTGCTTCGCGGCGTTTCGAATGGGGCTAAGAAGCTGATTCAGCGCTGAACGATTGCGATAAATCCAATTCATTATTAATATCGCCGTCATGAAGGCAGTTCATCTTGCCAATATCGATCTGAATCTGCTGGTGGTGTTCGACGCCCTGGTTGCAGAAGGTCATGCCACGCGCGCTGCCGAGCGGATCGGGCTGACTCAGCCGGCCGTCAGCCACGCACTCAACCGGCTGCGTGCTTTGTTCGGCGATCCACTCTTCGTCCGCTCGCCGCGTGGCATGGTGCCGACTTCGCTGGCCCAGGATATCGCTCCGAGCGTGCGGTCTATCCTCGAACAGGTGGAAGGCGTATTGCGTGGCGGGCGTGCCTTCGACCCGGCCGCGAGCACACGGCAGTTCGTCCTCGGTCTCTCGGACTATGCCGCCTTCGTGCTTCTGCCTCGCCTGACCGTACGCCTCGACCAGGAGGCGCCGGGCGTGTCTCTCGTCGTCCGCAATACGAGCCGGAGCGTCGGCCTGCCGATGCTGGAGGATGGCACGGTCGAACTGATCGCCGGCAACTTTCCGGAGCCGCCGACACACATGCGGGAGGAACTGCTCTACGAAGAAGACTTCATCTGCGCCGGCCGCGGCGACCACCCCAATCTTGGCGAACCGCTCGATCTCAACCGCTATTTGGCCCTTCGACACCTTCAGGTCTCGATGAAGGGCAATCCGAGCGGGTACGTCGACGCCGTGCTGGCCGAAAAGGGGCTCAAGCGAAATGTGGCCGTGACCGTCGGACACTTCCTGATGGCCCCGATGCTGGTAGACGCCTCCTATCTCGTGGCGACGGAACCACGCCGCCTCTTCACGCCGCTTGCCAGCCGCCTACCGCTCAGGCTCTTACCGCCGCCGATCGACATTCCCCTGTTCCGGGTGGTGCAGACATGGCACTCAAGGCACGATGCTGATTCGGGGCATCAATGGCTGCGGCGTATTCTTCGGGAAGTCGGTCAGTAGGCGTGAGTCACTAGTCTACGGGCGCGCGGACCCCGCAAGGACTCCGCTTAAGGGAGGAGGGCTATGGCGTAGACATAGTTCTCATCATCGCCTGGGACGGCGCGCCAGCCCGCGGGCAAAAAGAATCTGCCAGGCAGTGTTGGTTTAGAGGCGATTGCGTTTTCGCTGGTTTCGGCACGCCTCGTGCTCGATGCTGGCGGCCACCAGCGGCGCCTGGTCGGCGGCGACGGGCAGGGAGAAGACGAAGCCCTGCACCAGGTCGCAATCGAAACTGCCGAGCACATCCACTTCGGCCGGCAATTCGGCCCCCTCCGCCACCACCGTCATGCCAAGCCCGTGCGACAGGGCGATGATGCCACCCAGCAATTTACGCTTCTCCGGCGCGGTGGAAATGCCATCCACGAAGGCCCGGTCTATCTTCAGACAGTGGAAGGGCAGGCGCGTCAGATAGCCGAGCGAGGAATAACCCGAGCCAAAATCGTCCAGCGCCAACCGGGCGCCGAGACCGGAGAGGGCCGTCAGCGTGCGACTGATCCGCTGCTCGCTATGATCCACAAACAGGCTTTCGGTCAGCTCCAGGCAGAGCAGCTCCGGCGGAAAGCCGGTCTCTGCCAGCACGGCCGAGACTGACGTCTCGAAATCCGCGTTCC
>JAQGJF010000175.1 GCA_028290765.1 Tardiphaga sp. | reverse complement strand
CGCGCTCGGCCATGCCCGTATCCTGCAGCAGTTCATCAACGGTCCCGGCCGGGATTTTCGAGGCGGGGTCATAGGCACGCACCAGCCGCCCCACTCCCGCGCCTTGCAACGCGCCGCCGGTGAGATCCTGATCAACCTGCATGCTCATCACCAACTGGGGCACACCAGCGGCAAGCGCCTACGACGCCAGGCCGCTTCCGCCGAAGTGGATGGCGAGGCGTGCCGACGCCATGGCGGTCGCCGACATAACGGGGTCGGCTTCGACCGATGCGCCCGCCCGCCTCAACGTGTCGACCTGTGAGTCCGACAGTTCCGGCGCGTGAATGCGAAGTTTTCGCGCATGCGCGAGCAGCACGCGCGGGATATCCGGATGCAGCAGATAGCTTCTCGAAAAATAGGCGAAGATCGAACCGGCATCCGGGTCGGACGGATGCGGCACCTGATCAAGGACCGGACCATCCGCCGGCTGCGCGCGCTGCGTTCGATAGGGATCCAGCAGCGGAAATGTCAGGACCAGGCGCGCATCGCCGGAAAACATTTGCGGCAGCCAATCCAGCCGCGCCTGGCCGCGTGACTTCAACACCGAATTGACGATCGACAACGTTTCGTCCTCGTCGAACGCCGGCGGCGTCAGCCGATGCAGCGGCGGAAACCGCAGCATCTCCGAAGGCGGCAGTGTAAAACCGTTGCCGACGATGATGAGCGGCAGCTGCCCGCGCGCCACCAGCGCCGCGGCGGGTGCCATGTCGGCCACCACCAGATCCGGCTTGATGCGGATGAAGTGGTCGTCCCAGTCCTGCAGCAGCCGTTTCAGTCCGGCGGGATCGGCAAGCCCGGCGGTGGCCAGGATGTCGCCCATCGTGGTCGACGAACTCCGTGCGATGTGGGCGTGCGTCATCGACACGCTCGGCCAAAGCGGCGCCTGCACGATCTCGACACCCATCGCCGCAAGCGTACCGCCCGCGGCCGGATCTTTCAGCGCCGCAACCAGCCGGACATCGGGGTATTTCAAACGCCTGGCGAGGCGATACAGGGCCGTCACGTGGCCCATGCCTCCGCCAAGCTCCCAGGCCAACAGAACGGTTTTTTGTGTCATCAAACCACTTGGGGCAAAAGACCTGGGGCCAAAAGACTTGAGGGCATTACTCTTGGGCGCGGAAATGCGTTGAACGAACCGGCGCCGGGCGGACACTAATTAGCACTGGCGCGCGGGTTTGCGCTATGAGTAACGGCAGCACGCCTTGGCCCGGGACCCCTTATGAATTCGAACTTGCCGCAACGCCAGGAAGTCCGCGCGTTCTGGACCGGCCCGAGCCTCAGCCTCTACGAACAATTGTCGCTCAACAGCTTCGTCGCCACCGGCGCACGGGTGCAGCTGTTCAGCTATGAGAGCGACCTTGCCGTTCCCGACGGTGTCGAACTCGTCAACGCCCACGAGCTGCTGCCCGGCCCGGTGCATCAGTTTCGCCACGCCAGCGGCGACAAGTCGCTGGCGCTGCATTCCGACCTGTTCCGCTACGTGGCGATCGAGAAATTCGGCGGCTGGTATGTCGACGTCGACATCGTCGCCATCGGCAGCGGGCTGCCGACCGACAACGTCTATATCGCGCGCGAGACCGACAAGGTCGTCAACGGCGCGGTGATGAAATTCCCGGCGCAGTCGCCGTTGATGACGACCGCGATCCAGGAAGCGCGGCGGCTGCTGCCGCAGACCGGCATGGCAAGCACACATGAGGCGCGCATGCTGATCGGGCCGTCATTGATGACCCGGCTGCTCAGCGAATTCGGGCTCGATCATGTGGTGCGGCCGCGAAGCGCGGCCTACGAAATCGGCTATGACGAGATCCTGTCGTTGTTCGATCCTTCCTCCTGCGAGCGGCTGCAGGAGCGCGTCGCCGATAGCGACTTCACCCATCTGTGGAATGAAGTCTGGCGCTGGATCCGGATCCCGAAGAATTACGGCCCGCCGCAGAGCAGCTTTCTCGACAGCCTGTTTCGCCGGTTCGGCATGAAGATCTCACCGGAAGCGCGGCTGTCCTATGGCGCCGTCACCGACTGGTTTCGCGAGCATCGCCTGCTGCAGGATATCAAATACCGCCTGGGCCACGACCGGCTGCCATCCGATGCGATGGACCAGCTGACCGAATGGTTCGGAACGACCTATGGCTGGCGCACCGATGTCGCGATCGCCGACACGCCGCCCGCGCCGGCCATCACACCGCTCGCCGCCACCACGGCGCCGCAGGTGGTGCAGACCTTCTGGCACGGCCCGGCGATCGGCGCCTATCAGTTGCTGTGCCTGCGGAGCTTTGCCGACCGCGGCCATCAGGTCGAGGTCTTCAGCTATGATTCCGACCTCCGCTTTCCCGGCTGGATCGAGCGGCGCCATGCCGCTGAAATTCTGCCACGTGAAAAGGTGCTGCGTCCGCTGAAGGGAAAGCGTTTTGCGATTCATGGCCATCTGTTTCGCTATGCCGTGCTGCATCAGCGCGGCGGCTGGTGGATCGACCCGGACGTGGTGCTGCTGAAACCCGATTTGCCGGATCAAAAACTGTTCTTCGCGGGCCACGACATTTTCAATCGCACCTCGACCGGCGCTTTGAAATTCCCGAAGGGGCACCCGATCATCCGGGTCGCGCTGGACAAAACCCTGTCGCTTGGCGA
>JAQGJF010000858.1 GCA_028290765.1 Tardiphaga sp. | reverse complement strand
ACGCTTCGCAGCCGCCGTCACCGGCGACCACGCAACACTCGCTACCGGGCGCCCGCTACGGCTTACCCGGACCGGACTTGCACCGGCAGGACCGCGCCAGCTTACCTGGCGCACAAGCAATCCAGGGCCACAAGAAGGGACTGGATTGCTTCCTCCTTCGCTCTTCGAGCTTCGGCGGACGCGGTCGTCGCAAGAGCTTCTCGCAATGACAGAGGCGACGGTGCGAACCAGGGCGTGGACTCAAAAGCGCTTAGCCAGATGCGGATAGCGGCTAGTTTGACGAAGGCGAGGTAGTTGGCCGCGAGTTCATGGGCATTTCACCAGGATCTTGTTCGCGAAGATTTCTCCATAGGTGCTGGAGGGATCGAGCGGCACGGCGTCGAGCTGGCTGAGCCGCGCCTGCTCGGCCGGCGTCGGCTGGTGCGGCAGATCGTAGGTCAGGAGACATTGCGGCGCGCCGCTCAGGGAAACCGGCTTGTCCTTGGCGAATTCGAAATCCACGAAGATCGAGGGGTCGTAGATCTCGACCTGCATTGTCTTGGCGGTGGCGGCTGCCTTCAAGGGCAAGGTGAAATGCAGGGTCAGGGCGGCATCCTTGTATTCGAGCCAATAGTCGACCGGGTCCACAAACCTCAGCTTCTTGCCGTCCGCGCGGGCGTAGGTGAAGTAGTCGTACTCCTTCAAGGAATCCACATTGGTTTGCGCCAGCGAGGCCAGTTCCTCCCGCGTGTAGTGGCCCTTCCTGGCGTGGGAGATACCCTGAAGCGCATAGGCTGAAAACATGTCGTCGAAAGTCCAGGCGTGGCGGACGCCCGTCAGGGTGCCATCAGCGGCGTAGAGCACTTCGCTGTGGAACGTGACCCAGACATGGGGATGCGCCTCCGCGCGGTTCATAAATAGCCAGAGGAGTAGGATCGCGCAGGAGCAATAAGTCCGTTTCATCATGATCTGTCCGTCGAATCGGGAGATGTGAGCACCCGCAAGAAGCGGGGACGGTGGTCTCAAATGCGCTCGGAGCGCGATAGCGCGCCATACAACGCATATGTCTTGTCGCGCTGCGCAAGACGTGTCCTGCGGCAAGCAGGAAAGTGGCGGTAAGGCGTCAGGCGGCCGGGGGCGCGCGCGACAGGAATGCCGCGTGACGCGGTTGAAACACCCGATCGGAAACTGGATTGAACGTAAGGTCAATCTCGGGGAATTGTAGCGAACGCGGATGTGCCGGCGCATCCGGCAGCGAAGAGTTCGACAGCAGGAAGCCCGAGAAGCAGATCGGGCAGTGATCATCGTCATCGGCCAGCCGTGCCGGAAGCTGCTCCGCGACTTGCAGTCCCGGTCGACCGTGCGCGACGCTCACGACATCGGTGCGGTCGAACCCTGAAAAGACGAGATCATGCTTGTGGACATGCGCGAATGACAGCGCGAACTGCAGCGTCAGCGCCGCCAGCGCGAGATAGGCTCCGCATCTCCGGGCGAAGGCCCGTGCCAACATTATTTTCGCGTCTGCCAAGGAGCCGCTCCCCTTCTGACGTCTGGAGCTCCGGCACTACCGCCACCAGCCGAACGCGCGCAATGGCCACCATGCATTGGCGATCACCCTGCAATGGACAAGGAAAATATGGCGATCGAGGGGCTATGAGCGCCCCGTCATCCGGACGTTTCCTTTCGAGGGAGCCGGCCCTTTCAGCCTGGTTGCGTCACCCTTGCCGGGTCGGTCATCCGGCCGCTGGCCGCCCGCATCGGTCGGAGGAAAGATCCCGTCATATACCGCGCGCGCTTCGTGAATTAAGCGAATCCGCTCGAGCTCCGATTTCGGAACAAATCCTTCGATCTCGCCCATCTCAGTTCCCTCAGACGCAGCAAGCCTCAAACCCCTGCCTTAGCAGGTCCCTTGGCAGGTCGCGCCCGATGAAGACAAGCCGTGTCTGGCGCGCCTCGTGCTCCTTCCAGGGACGCTGACTTCCGCCCTCAATGAGCATGTGAACGCTCTGAACGACAAACTGCCGATCGTCATCCTCTATGGATGCGATGCCTTTCATGCGCAGGATGTCCGTCCCGTGGCGTTGGGTGACATCTTGAATCCATGACACGAACCTGTTGGGCTTCATCGGTCGATCCGCGACCAGGGACAGGCTGCCGATCCTGTCGTCGTGTTCGTGGTCGTGTTCTTCCGTGAGGAATCCCGGCTCGACTTCGAGGATGCGCTCGAGATTAAAGGCGTCTCGCCCCAATACCTTGGCGAGGTCGATACCACAGCGCTCCGTTCTGTGAATCGTCGCATATGGATTGATGTTTCGGATACGACGTTCGACCGTTGCGAGGCTGCCCTTATCGACAAGATCGACTTTGTTGACGAGAACGACGTCGGCGAACGCGAGTTGTTCCTGCGCTTCCGGGGCCCGGTTGATCTGTTCGAGGAGATGCTTGGCATCCGTGACGGTGATGATGGCGTCGAGCTTCGTCTTGCGGCGGACGTCCTCATCGACAAAGAACGTCTGCGCCACCGGCCCGGGATCTGCGAGTCCGGTAGTCTCGACGACAATGCCGTCGAAACCGCGGCTGCGCTGCGTCAGCCCCGCGATGATGCGAATAAGGTCGCCGCGAACCGTGCAGCAGATGCAGCCGTTGTTCATCTCGAAAATCTCTTCGTCCGCGTCGACGATGAGATCGTTATCGATACCGACTTCTCCGAATTCGTTCACGATCACGGCATACCGCTTGCCATGCGTCTCGGAGAGAATGCGGTTTAGCAACGTCGTCTTCCCAGACCCGAGATAACCGGTCAGAACCGTGACGGGAATCTGTGTCGCAGCATCGGGCATGTCATTATTTCCTCTTCGCACTTCGTGGGCAGCGGCGCTTTTGCGCCATAGCGTCGGGACCGCCCATCCGCGGACGGCTGGCTTCGTGCCGCTATCGAGCAGGTAAAGCAGCCGCTCCACTCTGCGCGACCTAGATAACGGCGCAACGGCGCGGAACCGGTCGAGATCTTCCCAGGGTGACGCGCGCGGTCAGGCCGCCGCGACGTGGTCGGGCATTTTGTCGGCCCACCATCCGTAGATCGCCTTGGCAACATGATGCGAAATGCCATCGGCCAGCTCGCCGCAACCCGTTTTGTGATGTTATAACATTACATTTCTTCCGGGGAGATGCAAGGAAAGAAGCGGGTCAGCTACTGCCAGAAGCGGGAATGCCGTGTCGTCGAGGACCAGTTCGACATCGTCCGCGCCACCTTCACCGACGGCACCAATGTGCCGCGCATTCCGCCGGTGCGCGCCGGCGGCGGCCTGTTCTGGCGCGACGCCAACTGGCTGGCCCGCATCAACCTGCTGCACGCCTTCGCCCAGAACGACATCGCCCCGATCGGCGAAACCCCGACGCCCGGCTATAATCTGCTGAACGCCGAAATCAGCTACAAGACCAAGCTCGATACATCGTGGTTCGGGGCCCGCGAAATGCTGGTCGGCATCGTCGGCAACAACCTCCTGAACGAGAACATCCGTAACTCCGTGTCCTACAACAAGGACGAAGTGCTGATGCCGGGCATCGGCGTGCGGGCATTTGCGAATTTGAAGTTCTAGAACTTGTAGGTCAGGCTGCTCAGTACCGTGCGGCCGATGCCGTAGAAACAGTCGCCGCGCGCCAGACAGGTGGTGACATGACGCCTGTCGGCGAGGTTGCTGGCGTTGACCTGAAACCGCCAGGGTCCGTTTTCGTAGCGGATCATGGCGTCGAACAGCGTGTAATCCGGCGTGCGGATTGTATCGGTGCCGTCCCAGGACTCGCCGATATAGCGCACGCCGCCGCCGACGGTGACTCCCGACAGTCCGAGCACCGTCAGACGGTACTTCGCCCACAGCGAGGCCTGATGTTCCGGTACGGTCTCGACATGCTTGCCGGCGTTGTCGCCACTTTGCACGCGCGCATCGACATAGGCGTAGGCGCCGATCAGATCGAGGTCCGGCGTTACGCGGGTCAGCACCTCAAGCTCGGCGCCGCGGATCCGCACCTGTCCGGTCTGGATCGAGATCAACGGATTGGTGGGGTCGGCCGCCAGCCGGTTCTTTTCGATAGTGTCGTAGATCGCGCCGTTGATCGCGGTGCCCGACATCGGGTTGTACTTGAATCCCAGTTCCACCATCTCGCCGCGCTGAGCCTGGCAGATCGTGGCGCAGATGCCGCTGCCGAAAATCGGGTTGAACGACTGCGCGTAAGTGACGTAGGGCGTCAGGCCAAACGGCAATTCGTACATCAGTGCGGCGCGGCCGGTGGTCGCCTTGGTGTCTTCCGCCGGGGATCCCTGGACGTTGTTGGTGACGTAATCCTGGCGCAGGCCGACAACGGCGAGCCACGGCCCGAGCCGCATCTGGTCCTGCGCATAAAGCCCAAGCTGGCCCTGCCGCACATCCGGCTCCGCCGACAGCGTCGGCGCCACGACGCCAGTATAGACGGGCGCATAGAGGTCGAACGGCGTGGGATCATAGCCGCCGCCGGATGAGGCGCGTTCCTGCAGGCTGCGATAGTCGACGCCGAACAGTGTCTTGTGCGTCATCGCACCGGCGGCAAATTTCAACTCGGCATTGCTGTCCGAGGTGAGGCTGTCCTTGGCGGTTTCCCGGCTCGAGAGAAAGCGCGCCACGGTGCGCCGCTCGGCATCGAGGAATGGGTTCACCGGGTCCGAGTACACGTCCGGATAGGCCGTCCGGTAGATGCCCTCGACATGGGCGTAACGGACGTTCTGCTGGATCTTCACGGCATCGTTGAAGCTGTGCTCGAACAGGCTGCTGATCGCGGCGGTCTCGGTCCGATAGCGATCGAAGCTTGGGTCGCTGGCAAAACGCCGCACCGGAATGAAGCCGTTGGGGCCGGCGAACAGCGTGCCCTCATGCGGCAGGAACGCGGTGGAGGAACCGGTCTTGTCCTTTTGATAGGTAGCGAGCACGGTCCAACTGGTGTTGTTGGTCGGCCGCCAGGTCAGCGACGGCGCCAGCACGATGCGGTCGTCCTTGACGGAGTCGGTTTGCATGTTGCTGTCGCGGAACACGCCGACGAAGCGATACAGCCACTCGCCATCCTTGGTCAGCTTACCGGTGCTGTCGACCTGCACTTGCTTGCGGTTGAAGCTGCCATATTGCACGCCGATTTCGCTCGATGCCTCCGCCTGTGGACGCTTCGAGATCAGGTTCAGCAAGCCGGCCGTCGAGGTGTCGCCATACAGCACCGATGATGGGCAGCGCAGCACCTCGATGCGCTCCAGTGTGTAAGGATCGGGCCGCCATTCGTTGAAGACGAAGGTGTTCACCACGCGGGTGCCGTCGAGATAAATGTTCGGATCCTGGCCGCGAATCCGCGGATAGTCGCCGCGCGAATCCTGGCCATAGGCATCGGCGATCACGCCGGGCACGTAGCGCAGCGCCTCCTGCACGGTGAGCGCGCCCTGATCGGTGACGCGGTCGGCGGTGGCCACCGTAATCGATTGCGGCGTTTCGCGCAGCGGCGTGTCGGTCTTGGTGCCGGTGCCGCTCTGGTTGGCGAGATAGCCGCGTACCGGACCAGTCGCCGTTTCAGGACGCACGCCTGCGGCAGCGGCGGTATCGGACGCCGCCGACCCGCGCCGCGCCGAGCGCCGGCTTGCCGCTGACGCGGTCTGTCGCGCGCGGGCGGGCCGCGGACGCGCCGCCTGTCGCGAAGACTGCTCCACGACGAGCTCCGGCAATTCGCGCGCGGACGATTGCGCTTCCGCTGGTGTAACGGTCATCATCGCCACCAGCATCGGCAGCGTCGTGCCGAGCCATCCCGCGGATTTCAGATGTGTCGTCATGTGCGGCCCCCATCGCTTCTCGCCGGGGACCACTAGCAATCGTGCTCAGCACATTGAAGGGTGCGAAGGACCAAACAGCACTTCAATTGGCTGTTTTAGAATTAGTATTCGTCTAACGGGATTTCAGAATTAGTCTTTGTCTAAAGTTCCGGATTAGTCTTTGTCTAAAGTGATGACGTGTCGACCGGCGTGGACATGCGCGATTTCGCGAGAGGGGCTGATGCCAGGCATCGGTGTGCGGGCATTCGCGAATTTGAAGTTTTAGAACTTGATGATTTTGAGTTACATCGGCGTCACCAAATCCGTCATTGCGAGCGAAGCGAAGCAATCCAGGG
>JAQGJF010000856.1 GCA_028290765.1 Tardiphaga sp. | reverse complement strand
ACGCTTCGCAGCCGCCGTCACCGGCGACCACGCAACACTCGCTACCGGGCGCCCGCTACGGCTTACCCGGACCGGACTTGCACCGGCAGGACCGCGCCAGCTTACCTGGCGCACAAGCAATCCAGGGGGCCAAAAGGAAGACTGGATTGCTTCGTCGCAAGAGCTCCTCGCAATGACGGAGTTAGCTATCCCGATTCAGCTTAAAGCCATCATGCTCTAGGGTGCCGTTTTCGAAGCCCGGTCGGGCACCCGCCCGAACAACTGCGCCTGTTCCTGCCGCGCCGCCTCGACAATCCGGTTGGTGGCGGCTTCGATCGACGTGCTGATCCGCTCGATGAAATCCTTGCGGGTGAGGCCCGGCGGCAGCGGATCGAGGAATTCGACCACCAGCGTGCCGGGGTAGCGCATGAAGGTGCGGCGCGGCCAGAACAGCCCGGAATTGAGCGCCACCGGAATGCAGGGCACGCCGCTATTGACGTAGATCTGCCCGACGCCGGTCTTGTAGTCCGGCGGGGCGCCGACGGCGGTGCGGGTGCCCTCCGGAAAGATGATCAGCTGCCGGCCGCTGCGCACTTCCTGCGGGGCGCGGCGCGCCATCTCCATCAGGGAGCGCATGCCGCCGCTGCGATCGACCCCGATCATCTTCGACTTGATCAGATACCAGCCGAACATCGGAATCCAGCCCAGTTCACGCTTGTAGATAAACAGCGGCCGGTCGAAGAACTGCATCAGCGCGAAGGTTTCCCACATCGACTGATGTTTCGAGGCGACGATCAGCGGTCCGGCGGGGATCTTCTCGAGTCCGCGGTAATCCACCTTGGTGTTGCAGACCACGCGCATCAGCCCGACGCTGCTGCGCGCCCAGGCCTTGGCGACGGCCATGAAGGCGCGCGGCGGCATCAGCAGGGTCGGGATCGCCACGATCATCCAGAACACCAGCAGCAGATAGAACAGCACGTTGTAGACGAGCGAACGCAGGAAAATCACAGCCATCGAGAACCCGATCAATTGGCGGAAGCCGTCGCCGGCTTGCGGGGCGGAGCGCCGTCGGTCTGGTCGTTGACCTCGGGCATCAATTCAAGACCCAGATCGGCGAGCCGTACCCGCATCTCCGCGGCGACATATTTCGCGTATTCCGACAGCAGCAGCCGCAACGTCGTACCACTGATCCACCACGGCTCGTCACGCCATTTGTCGCCGATCACCGCGAACGGAATCAATTCGATCTCGGGCATCTCGTGCGACAATTCGACGATGGCGCGCGGCATGTGATAGTTCGACGTCACCACGATCAGCGACTTGAAGCCGCGCTCGCGGGCCCACCGCCTGGTCTCGACGGCATTGCTGCGGGTGTTGACCGCGGAGCGATCGAGATCGACGCAGCAGCCGATCAGCCCCTGGCTGTCGGGCAGCGTGCGCGAAATATCGCTGGCGCCACTGGTGGGATGCACGCCGGAGATCAACAGCCGCTTGCCGTAACCGCCGGCCAGCAATTCCACGGCGTCGGAAACCCGCGACGATCCGCCGGTGAGCACGACGATGCCGTCGGCATTCTTGGCGGGCTTCGCTTCGGCGGTGCGCAACTGCGACAGGAATCCGATAAAGCCGATCCCGGCGCCGACGAACAGAAGAGTGGAAACCACCACAATCGCCGCACGCAGCAACCCTCGGCGCCGCGGTGTTCCCGTCAGCGTCGCGTCCGGTGGATTTGGGTCGGCCTGCACGTTCATGTCGAAGCTTGAGCGATCCTGTTTCGGCGCGGGCCCGGATCGGCAAATCCGGTCTGCACAGACAAGTCTGAGTTCCAAAGCGCTTTCAAGTGTAGCATCAATCGATGTCGTCGAGTGTCGCAAACAGGGTCCGGCGCGACGCCCAGGCGGTGATCGCCGCGATCAGGCAAGCCTGCGCGGCCAATATCAGGTAGCCGGTCGGGCGGAGCGCAAACGTCCCCAGCAAGGCCGCGAACTGATCGCCGACCGGGGTGCCCGAGAACCAGCTGGCGATCGATTCCGAGAACCCGAAGGCGAGCATCGCCGCGCCGCCGCCGATGATGCCGCCCTGCAACCCGAGCCGCAGAAAATGCCGGAAGAAGCGGTTGGCGATGTAGCGGTCGCCGGCGCCGACGAAATGCAGCACTTCGACGATCGGGCGATTGGCCGCCATCGCGCCGCGGGTCGCAAAGGATACCGAAATGATGGTCGCAATGATGACCAGTGCGAGAATGCCGATCCCGGCGAAGACGGTGGCGCCGGTCATCGACCGCATCCGCTCGATCCAGGCGCGGTGATCGTCGACGCTGGCGGACGGCGCGACTTGCGTGACCCGGCTGCGCAGTTGCGCCAGATCGAGCAGCGTGCCCGGCGATACCCGCGCGATGATGACGCGCGGCACCGGCAAATCATCGAGCGACAGGCCGGCGCCGAGCCATGGTTCCAGCAGCGCTGCGGATTCCTCCTTGGTGTAGGCCTGCACTCCGGCGATGCCGGGCTGGGTGCGGATCGCCTCGGTCACCGCGGCGGCATCGCGTTCGAGGTCGCGCCCGGCAACCGGGCGCACCTGAACGGTGATCTCGCTGGCAACCTCCGACTGCCACTCCGCCGCCGACGCGCTCACCAGCAGCACTGCGCCGGTCGTGATCGAGGCCAGGAATGTCATGATCGCCACAACCGCCACCAGCGCCCTGCCGGCGATCGAGGCACGCGGCACGATCGGCGACGAATTGCGCGCCTTGGCCGGCACCTGCGGGCGGTCGTGCCCCAGATCCATCACCGCAGAGCGCTCGTCGCCGGTTCTACTCATAGATATGCAGCCGTCCCTGATGCAGCACCAGCCGCCGCGCGTCGTATTGATCCATCAGCGCGATATCGTGGGTTGCGATAATGACCGCGGTGCCCGATTTGTTCAATTCGATGAACAGCCGCAGCAGGCGCCGCCCCAGTGTCGGGTCGACGTTGCCGGTCGGCTCGTCCGCCAGCAGCAGATGCGGCCGCGCGATCACGGCGCGCGCAATCGCCGCACGCTGCTTTTCCCCGCCGGACAGGACCGGCGGCAACGCATCCATCCGATCGCCGAGACCGACCCATTTCAACAGATCGATCACCTCGCGGCGATAGCTCGATTCGGCACGGCCCATGACCCGGAACGGCAGCGCCACGTTTTCATAGGTGGTCATGTGATCGAGCAGGCGGAAATCCTGCAGCACGATGCCGATGCGCTTGCGCAGGTCGGCGACTTCATCCTTGCCGAGCAGCGAGACGTCACGGCCGAACAGATTGACCAGCCCGCGGGTCGGCCGCAGCGACAGGAACAACAGCCGCAGCAGCGAGGTCTTGCCGGCGCCGGAGGGACCGGTGAGAAACTGGAAGGAGTGGGCGGGAATCTGAAAACTGAGGTCGCGCAAAATCTCCGGGCCAAGCCCGTAGCGCAGACCAACATTTTCGAACCGGACCAAGCTCAGCTCCGTTCGATGTTACGCGCGACGGTGGCGACCAGGACCCATCGACCGCCAGATCGGCCCCGAAACCCGGAAGCTTCGACTTGACGGCCCGATCGTCCTGCCGATTGCTTGTGCGTCCGTTATGGTTTCCGATTCGTTAACGGACGTCTTGTAGCCTGCGGCCGACGTCACCTGGCGAATAGCTCCATGCACATCGTTTGCCCCCATTGTACGACATCCTACGCCGTCAATCTGGCCACCTTTGGCGCCGCCGGGCGGACCGTCCGCTGTTCCCGGTGCTCGGAGACCTGGCTGGCCCATCCGGAGGAACTGGCTGCGGCGGAGGTGCCGGTTCCGGCGATGGCCGCCGATGCCGGAGCGGATGAAGATCTGTCAGGGTGGGGCGAACTTGCCCCGGAAGACGACGGCCAGGACACTCCCACCGTCGACAGCCCCTCGATTTCGGGCGATTGGCCCGCTGAGGACGGTCATGACGGCGACAACTGGTCGGCGCTGGCCCAGGACGACAAGGACATCGAGGCGGCGGCTTCGCCGCGCCGGTCGCTGCTGCGCCGACTGCTGAAGCCCTCGATCGGGCTTCGCCTGCCCTTCGGTTCGCCGATCAGCCTGTCCACCGCCTGCGCCGCCATGGCCGCGCTGGTGCTGGCGCTGATGATCTGGCGCGCCGATGTGGTGCGGCTGCTGCCGCAAACCGCGTCGTTCTACAAAATGGCCGGCCTCGAGGTGAATTTGCGCGGACTGGCCTTCAAGGACGTCAAGCTCACGACGGAAAATGTCGACGGCAAGCCGGTACTCGTCGTCGAAGGCGTGATCGTCGACGAAACCCGCAAACCGGTCGAACTGCCGCGTCTGCGCTTCATCGTCCGCGACGCCCAGGGCACCGAGATCTACGCCTGGAATGCGAAGCTGGAGCAGGCGCTGCTCAACCCCGGCGACAAGGCCTGGTTCCGCTCGCGGCTGGCATCGCCGCCCGCCGAGGGCCGCAGCATCGACGTGCGCTTCGTCAACAAGCGCGACGTCGCCGCCGGAAGCACCTGACCCATGCCACGCATCCTGATCGCCGACGACGAGGAATCGATGCGCTCCCTGGTGGCGCGCGCCATCGCCATGGACGGCCATGAGACGGTCACCGCCGAAGACGGCGCCGAAGCGCTGGAAATCCTCACCCGCGAGGACGGCGCCTTCGATCTGCTGCTCACCGACATCAAGATGCCGGTGATGGACGGCATCGCGCTGGCGCTGGCGGTGGCCCGTGACTTTCCCGGATTGACGATCCTGCTGATGACCGGCTTTGCCGATCAGCGCGAACGCGCCTCGGGCCTCAACGCCATTGTCCACGACGTCGTCACCAAGCCGTTTTCGGTGGCGGATATCCGGACCGCGGTAGCCGACGCGCTGGCGGCACGGAAGAACTGACCTCAATAGGGGGCGCGTCATTCCCGATGCGCAATCGCGCATCGCGCTTCTTGCGCGAGCCCGAAATGACGCGTGTTGGGGTTAGCGCATCAGTTCAACCTGGAATCCGGCTTTAATAATCCTTAAGCAGTCGCTCGAGGTAATCGAGTTCGATCTGCGGGCGCTGCGGATCGGCGAGGCGGCGGCGCAGTTCTTCGAGGATGCGGCGGACCCGCTGGACGTCGATTTCGCCGGGAATCTTGACCGTGAAATCGTCGCCGAATTCGCGGCCATGCAGCGGCCGTCCCAACGGATCGGTCTGGTTGCCGCCGCTCTGCTGACGTCCCGGACGATTGCCGGGGCCGTCCCCCTGACCGTCGCCGTCGCCCTGCTGCATCGCCTGCGCCATGGCCTGGGCGCCCTTGCGCAGCGCCTCGATCGCCCGGCCCTGCGAATCCACCGCGCCATCGGCATTGCCTTCACCGAGCCGGCCATCGGCATCGCCCATGGCGGAATCCGCATCGCCGAGCCCGTCACCGTCCTGGTCGCCCTGATCGCCTTGCTGTCCCTGTTCGCCGCCCTGGCCCTTCTCGCCTTTTTGGCCCTTCTGGCCCGGGTTCATGCCGCGCTTGGCCAGTTCTTCCTGAAGCTTCTTGAGCCGGTTGCGCAGGCCCTGCTGGTCCTGCTGCAGGTCGCCCATGCTCTGGTCGCCCTGCTTGCCGCGCATGCGGTCGCGCCGGGAATCCTGGCCCTGCTTGAAGGTCTTGTCGCGCAATTGCTGCTGCTTGCGGATCATGTCGCCAAGCTCGTTCAGCGCTTGTTCCATGTCGTCGTCGCCGGACTGGCCGGGCTGCGCCATCTGAAGCTGTTTCATCAGCTCTGCAAGTCGATCCAACGCTTCCTGGGCGCCCTGCTTGTCGCCCGAGCGAGACTTTCGCTCGATCTCAGCAAGCAGATTGTTCAGGTCTCGCTGGCTGAGAACCTTTGCGTTGGGATCCAGCGGGCGGGCCAATTGCTGAGGATTGTTGCGCATCTGCTCGGCAAGCTGACGCAGGAAGTTGTCCATGGCCGCGCGCAGGTTCTCGGTGAGCTTCTTGATTTCTTCATCACTGGCGCCGCGTTCCAGCGCCTGCCTAAGTGCCTCCTGCGCAGCCCGCAGCGCCTTGTCGGCATCGGTGATGTCGCCGTCCTCGATGGTGATCGCCAGCGCCCACAGGCTGGCGACGACGTCGCGCAGCGCGACATCGGTGCGGGCGGCCTCGAGCTGGCGCGCGACGCTGTGGAGCCCAAGATACTGGCCGGCTTCCGGCGTGAACAGCTCCGGCGCGATCATCAGCGCATCGAGTGCCGTGTACACTTGGCCATTCTGATTGGCATCGAGCGCCAGGATCCGGCGCTGCTCGATCAGCGCCCGCGCCAGCGGCTTGGTGAACAGCCGCTCCGGCAGGCGGGTGTTGAAGGGCTCGCTGCGGCCTTCATTGCCGGCCTCGTCGCGCGCGGTCAGGGTCAGCGTCACGTCGGCGCCGGCATAGGGATCCTCGCTCAGATCCTTGACGGTTTGTCCGACGGCGTTGCGGGTTCGCGCATTCGGCAGCACCAGCGCGAATTGCGGCGGATCGAACAGCGGCCGTGGCGCCGCGGCGCCCTTCGCCGCGTCATTGGCGCGGGCGGCAAACAGCGCCTTGGCTTCGGTGACGCCGTAGTCGTCCTCGATCTTGTAGGACATCTGCAGCGATCCACGCGCCTGGCGCTCGGGATCCTTGGCCAGCGCGATGGTCGGGGCGCGGTCGGGAATGGCGGTGAATTTCCACAACGGCTGGCCCGAGGGCGCCCGGACATGGGCGGTGCCGTCGCCGGCAATGGTGAAGTGGCGTTCGTTGGTGCCCTTCGGCGCGTCGCCCACCGGCGCCGCCTCGGTGAGGCCACCGCCGACCGCGACGTCCAGATTGCCGCCGCTGGAGCGCACGATCAGCGTCGAACCCGCCGGCACCGGCAGCGCGCCGGAATCGGGCGTGCCGGCATCCTTGTTGGCGGCGGACAAAATGATCGGCGGCTTGCTGGTGTAGAGCGGCGGCGTCACCCAGGCATCGACCCGGATATTGGCCGGTGCCAGCACCCCGTTCCAGTCGAACGCCGCGGCGAGGCGGGCGGTGCGTTCATCGCCGGCGGCGACATAGCTCGCCACCAGCATCACCGCGACCAGCGCGCGCAGCGCCCATGGATCGTGGATCGGCAGCCGTGGCGACGGCAGGCCGGCGCGGATGCGTTTGATCGAGGCCAGCGTGCGTTCGCGCTGCGCCTGCCATAGCGCCAGCGCCACCGGATCCTGCGACTTCAGCGTATCGGTCAGCGCGGTCGCCGGGCGATGGCGGATGCCGGTGCCGCGATCGAGCCGGCCGAGGCCATCCTCGCGGCTCGGCCAGCGGAATTTGAGCAGCGGAAACAGCGCCGCGAGGGCCAGCAGAGCGAACAGGCCGAGCCCGATGGCACGGGCGATGAACGGCAGCGCGAGCCAAAGGCCGACCCAGGACGCCACCAGAAACAGCCCCACCAGGCTCAGGACGCGCGCCAGATGCGGCCAGCCCCGCTCCCACGCGATCGCCAGCCGCGCACGCTGCAGGGCCTGCGTCAGGTGCAGCCGGGATACCGCATCGGGGTCGTCGGGGGTTGTTCCGGTCAACAAACTCTCCAGATTGCGAACAGAAGCCTAACACATCGGCGACAGTGAGGCACCGTGCCCAAGGTCACAACTCACATGCAAAGCGTGGGCCGCATCATGCCGGTAAAACCGTGTCACGAAAGCGTGATTCCGGGCTCCCTCACTGCGGGAAGGATCCGGGGTGGGGCATCAGCCCGTCAAAGCCACGGCGCCGGCGTATCCATCGCGATCAATTGTTCGACCTCGATTCGCGGCCGGATCACGGCATGGCGCTCGCCATGGACCAGCACTTCCGGAACCAGCGCACGGGTGTTGTAGGTACCGGACTGCACCGCGCCATAGGCTCCCGCGGTCATGATCGCCAAGAGATCGCCGGGCTTCGGCTCGGCCATGCCGCGCGCCAGTGCCAGATAGTCGCCGCTTTCGCAGACCGGCCCGACCACGTCGGCGACGATCTGGTGCTGGCCCGGCTGGGCCGCGCGCACCGGCAGGATCTCGTGATAGGCCTCATACAGCGTCGGCCGGATCAGATCGTTCATCGCGGCATCGATGATGACGAAATTCTTGGCGTCGCCATGCTTCACATAGACGACGCGCGTGACCAGGATGCCGGCATTGCCGACGATCATCCGGCCCGGCTCGAACATCAGCGTGCAGTCGAGGCCCTGCGTCGCCCGCTTGACGATCGCGGCATAGGCGGCCGGATCGGGCGGCGTCGGCGCATCCGGATGATATGGAATGCCGAGCCCGCCGCCGAAATCGACATGCGACATGACGTGGCCGTCGCTGCGCAGGGTCCGGACGAACTCCACCAGCAGGTTGAACGCCGCCTCCAGCGGTCCGAGATCGGTGATCTGGCTGCCGATATGCATATCGACGCCGGTGACGCGGATGCCGGGAAGCTGTGCGGCACGGGCATAGACCGCACGCGCATGGCGGAGCGGAATGCCGAATTTGTTCTCCGACTTGCCGGTGGAAATCTTGGCATGGGTGCCGGCGTCGACATCCGGATTGACGCGAACCGAGACCCGCGCCACCCGGTCGATCTCGGTCGCGATGGCGGACAGCAGTTCGAGCTCAGGTTCGGATTCGACATTGATGCAGAGGATATCCTGCGTCAGCGCCGCGCGCAGTTCCGCGGCGGTCTTGCCGATGCCGGAAAACAGGATCTTGTCCGGCGCAATTCCCGCCGCCAGCGCGCGCTTCAACTCGCCGCCGGACACCACATCGGCACCGGCGCCGAGCTTGGCCAGCGTACGCAGCACCGACTGGTTGGAGTTCGCCTTCATGGCGTAACACACCAGCAGCTTCTCGCCGGCGAAGGCTTCGGTGAAGACCCGGTAATGGCGCTCCAGCGTGGCGGTCGAATAGCAGTAAAACGGCGTGCCGACGGCGTCCGCCAAAGCCGGAATGCTCACGGCCTCGGCGTGGAGTACGCCGCCCTGGTAATCGAAGTGGCGCATCGGCGCGGCTCAGTCGAGGATCGGGTCGAGAATGAAAGACTTCTTCTTGCCCTTGGTGGCGGCCGGCGGCCTATCGGCGCCAAAGGACGGATCGAACACGGTTCCCCGGTTCGCGGCCGCATCGGCCTCGGCGTCGACCGAGCCAGGGGCCGAACTCGTGGGTTGCGCGGCCATGGCGTTGGGCGGCAGATCGAGCGCGCCTTTGCGCCCGCAGCCCGCGAGCGCCAGTGTCAGAGCGATCAGAACGAACGCGGCCCGTCTCGAAGACGCGAGACTGGAAGACGCGGGACCGGTAGTGCGATTCACAGCAAGTTCCCCAAATGCGCCGGCACCATACAAAGATTGCCTCTCTCTGGCGAGACCCGGATGGGATAAGAATTTGTCGCGAAATTCGCGGCTCAGCCCAATTTCCGCTCTTTTTCCAGCCGCTTGAGCCACGCCTTGGCCTGGGCGCGGACGTTTTTCGGCGCCGTGCCGCCAAAGCTGACGCGACTCTTGACCGAGGCTTCGACCGAGAGCACGGCCATCACCGCCGCGGTGATCTTCGGTTCGATCGCCTGCATCTCCTTGAGTGGCAATTCATGCAACGCCACGCCATCCTTCGAAGCCTTGGCGACGATCCGCCCGGTGACGTGGTGGGCGTCGCGGAACGGCATTTTCAGCGTCCGCACCAGCCATTCGGCGAGGTCGGTAGCGGAGGCAAAGCCCTCGCCGGCCGCCTCCCGCA
>JAQGJF010000850.1 GCA_028290765.1 Tardiphaga sp. | reverse complement strand
GATCGTTGGAGGAAGAAGCTGCAATATCGCTCGGCGCCTCCGGATGGCGCACGTTCGCCCTGGTCACGCTTCCCAACATCAAATGGGGATTGCTGTACGGCGTGCTGCTTTGCAATGCGCGGGCGATGGGTGAATTCGGCGCGGTCTCCGTGGTCTCGGGACACATTCGCGGGGAGACCAACACCATGCCGTTGCTGGTCGAGATTCTCTACAACGAGTACCAGACCGTCGGGGCTTTCGCGATCGCCTCTCTGCTGGCCTTGCTGGCGCTGGTCACGCTGATCGCCAAAACCATTCTCGAAGGCCGGATCGTGGAAGGACAACAAATCCGTGACGATTGAAGTTCGCAACATCATCAAGCAGTTCGGCGCGTTCAAGGCGCTCGACAATGTCGATCTCAAGGTCGACACCGGTGAATTGGTGGCGCTGCTCGGCCCGTCAGGCTCGGGCAAGACCACGCTGCTGCGCATCATTGCCGGCCTCGACTGGCCCGACTCGGGCTCGGTGAATTTCGACGGCGAGGATGCGCTGTCGCGCGGCGCCGGCGAACGCCATGTCGGCTTCGTGTTCCAGCACTATGCGCTGTTCCGCCACATGAGCGTGTTCGAGAATGTGGCCTTCGGCCTGCGCGTGCAGCCGCGCGCGGTTCGCAAGGATGAGGCCGCCATCCGCGCCCGGGTCAAGGAATTGCTCGATCTGGTCCAGCTCGACTGGCTGGCGAACCGCTACCCCAGCCAGTTGTCGGGCGGCCAGCGCCAGCGCATCGCGCTGGCGCGTGCGCTGGCCATCGAGCCGCGGATATTGCTGCTCGACGAGCCGTTCGGCGCGCTCGACGCCAAGGTGCGCAAGGAACTGCGCAAATGGCTGCGCTCGCTGCATGAGGAGATCCACGTCACCTCCATCTTCGTCACCCATGACCAGGAAGAGGCGCTCGAAGGCGCCAATCGCGTGGTGGTGATGGACAAGGGCCGGATCGAGCAGATCGGAACGCCCGGCGACGTCTATGACGATCCCGCCACTGCCTTCGTCCACGGTTTCATCGGCGAGTCGGTGGTGCTGCCGGTCGATATCAGCGACGGCCGGGTCCGACTCGGCGATCAGGTGCTCGATCTGGAATCGCACAATGCGCGGTCGGGGCCGTCGAAACTGTTCATCCGCCGTCACGACATGTCGATCGGTCCGGCCGGCAGCGGCGCGCTGCAGGGCGCCGTCAAGCGCGTCCGCGCCTTCGGGCCGACCCAGCGCGCCGACATCCTGCTGAATGCCCCCGGCGAAGACACGCTGATCGAAATCGACGCGCCGCGCGACGGGATCCTCAAGGCCGGCGATATTGTCGGACTGCAGCCGAGGCGATATCGGATTTTCGCTGCCTGACACTCCCCATAGTTTCGGCAGTCGAGATTGCCACTTGACTTAACATATTTGTTAATTAACATATCTGTTAAATGAAAAGCCTCGACCACGCCTTTGCCGCGCTTGCCGACCCCACCCGCCGGGCCATCGTCGCGCGCCTGGCCAAGGGCGACGCGACGGTCGGCGAACTCGCCGAGCCGTTCGATATTTCGCTGCCGGCGATCTCGCGGCATCTGAAGATCCTGGAGGACGCGGCGCTGATTTCGAACCAGCGGGAGGGCAAGCATCGCCGCTGCCGGCTCGAGCGCGACACGCTGGCGAGCGTTTCGGCCTGGCTCGATTTCCAGCGCAATTTCTGGAACGGCAGCCTTGATCGCCTTGAGGCGAAACTGAAGCAGAGCAAAGGAAGCAAGAAGACATGAAAACGGACGCCAAAACGCCGGTCCTGGAGATCACGCGCATCTTCGATGCCGCGCCGGACCGCGTCTTCGAGGCGTGGCTCGACCGCGACGAATGGGCGTCCTGGATCGGACCGGAAGGCGTGCATTGCGATCTGCCGCTGTTCGAGCCGTGTGTTGGCGGTCGCTATCGGCTGACGATGCATTTGCCGGACGGCGAGACGCTGCCAATCACCGGGGTTTTCACCTCGATCGAGATCAACAAGAGCTTCTCCTTCACCTGGGGTAGGGAAGGCAACCCGCGCGACACTTTGGTGACCGTCGAATTGCGGGATCTCGATGGACGCACCGAACTCACACTGCGCCACGAAGGCCTGCCGTCCGCTGCCGATCGCGACGGTCATGGCAAAGGCTGGAACAGCGCCCTCAACAAGCTGGCTGATCATCTCGCGAACCGATAAGGGAGCAACCCATGGCCTTGAAAACCTACTCCGGCAGTTGTCATTGCGGCGCTGTTCGCTTCGAAGCCGACATCGATCTGTCGCAGGGGACCAACCGCTGCAACTGTTCGATCTGTGCCAAGGCGCGCTCGTGGTTTGCGCTGGTCAGTCCGGATCGCTTTCGGCAGATCCGCGGCGCGGAAGCCCAGGCCGAATATCAATGGACGCCCGCCGGCCAGCCCGGATCGCATCTGCATTACCGCTTCTGCAAGACCTGCGGCGTGCGCACCGCAGGCCGCGGCGAGCATGGGCCGGGCGGCAGCCCGTTCTACTTTATCGCCGTTGCCGTGCTGGATGATGCCAATGCCGACGAACTGGCGGAGTCGATCCGCTATGTCGATGGCCGGCATAATCGCTTCGACCGTGCGCCGGATGATATTCGCCTGATGTAAGTAGTGCGGTAAATCGGGCCGGTCGTCGTGTTCCGGACGGCTCATCCGGCCCTGATTTATGGCTAAGCGGCCCCGCGTTCACCTTTCAGCCACGGTTGGTGTGCAACAACCGGTTGATTCTGGGGAAATTGCTATGTTTCGTGGGGCGGTGGCCATTTTGGGCCTTTTGGTGCTGGGCGGATGTGCGGGGGATGTGGGTCCCTCGACCGAGCAGCCTTCCATGTATCTCAGCATGGCCAATCCCGGCGCCAAGCTGGATTCGGTCGCGGCGGCTTCGATGATCTCGCTGTATCGGCAGAATAACGGCCTCGGCGGTGTGGTCGTCGATCCCGAGTTGATGAAACTGGCGGAATCCCAGTCCTCGGCCATGGCGGCCCGGAACAAGCTCGACCACGACGTAACCGCGCCGCTGGCCAAGCGGTTGAACGGGGGTGGTTACCCGGCGACGCAGGCGGTCGAAAACGTGTCCGCCGGCTACCACACGCTGGCCGAGGCTTTTTCCGGCTGGCGAGATTCCCCGCCGCACCGGGCCAATATGCTGAAAGGCGGCGTCACAAAATTAGGCATTGCGGCCAGTTATGCTCCGAACACCAAATACAAGGTGTTTTGGACGCTTATTCTTGCCTCGTCGGAAGCCAGATAACCTCGGCGTGATGTTGCTTCGCAGCATCCGCGATTGACGCCGTTGCGAAGGGGCGCCACGGTAGGCGTCCCTTTGCTCATTTGATCGACAGGCCCATCATGGATTCCCCCGATCAATCTCCCGCGACGGTGCCGGCGCGTGCGCGGCGCGTCCTGGTCTTGCAGGGCGGCGGCGCGCTCGGCTCCTATCAGGCCGGCGCCTATCAGGCGCTGTGCCACCACGATTTCGAACCGGAATGGGTGGCCGGCATTTCGATCGGCGCCGTCAATGCCGCCATCATCGCCGGCAACCCGCCGGAAAAGCGGGTGGAGCGCCTCAAGGAATTCTGGAACATGGTTTCGGCGCCGGTGCCGTGGAGTCCGATCGGGAAAGGCGACCGCGCGCGGGCCTATTTCAACGAAACCAGCGCCGCCTTGATCGCTGCGTTCGGTGTGCCCGGCTTTTTCACGCCGCGTTTGCCCCCGGCGCCGCTCTGGCCGCAGGGCAGTCCGCAGTCGCAAAGCTATTACGACACCGCGCCACTGCGCACCACGCTGGAACGCCTTGTCGATTTCGACCTTATCAACGACGCCAGGACGCGGTTGAGCGTCGGCGCTGTCGGAGTGGAATCGGGAAACTTCACCTATTTCGACAATTTCACCTTCAAGAAGCTGGGCAAGAAAATCGGGCCGGAGCACATCATGGCCTCCGGCGCCTTGCCGCCCGGCTTTCCTTCCATCGAAATCGAAGGCGAGCATTTTTGGGACGGCGGCATCGCCTCCAATACGCCGCTCGACTTCGTGCTCGACGATGTCATGGATGATCTGCTGATCTTCCAGGTTGATCTGTTCAGCGCCCGCGGGCTCTTGCCGACGACGCTGCTGGAAGCGGCGGAGCGCGAAAAGGACATCCGCTTTTCCAGCCGCACCCGCATGAATACCGACAAGAACAAGAAGATCCACAACATCCGAAGGGCGCTGCGCGATCTGATCGGAAAACTGCCTGACGAGTTGAAAAGCGATCCGTCGGTGGCCATCCTGAACGAGGCCGCGAAGGAAAATACCGTGACGGTGGTCCACCTGATCTACCGCAGCAAGAATTACGAATCGTCCTCCAAGGACTACGATTTTTCGCATGTCGGCATGGTTGAGCACTGGAATTCAGGCGCGCGCGACGTTCATCTGTCCATGCGCCACGAGAAATGGCTCGAGCGGCCGCAGAGCGGCGAAACCATGGTGACCTACGATCTCACCGGTGACGGCACCGAAACGGTGACGCCACCGAAACCCTAGACGACAAGCAGGAGAAATAGATGGCACAGTTGGCAGGCAAGACCGCGGTTGTGACTGGTTCGACCAGCGGCATTGGACTGGCTTATGCCCGCGCGATGGCGAAGGCCGGCGCCAATATCGTGATCAACGGCATGGGCAATGCCGACGATATCGAAAAGGAACGCAAGCTGATCGAGACCGATTTCGGCGTCAAGGCGGCCTATTCGCCGGCCGACATGACCAAGCCCGCGGAAATCGCCGGCATGATCGCGCTTGGCGAGAGCACCTTCGGATCGGTCGATATCCTGGTCAATAATGCCGGCATCCAGTTCGTGTCGCCGATCGAGGAATTTCCGATCGAGAAATGGGATGCGATCATCGCCATCAATTTGTCGAGCGCGTTCCACGGCATCCGCGCCGCGGTGCCCGGTATGAAGAAGCGCGGCTGGGGCCGTATCATCAACACCGCCTCGGCGCATTCGCTGGTCGCCTCGCCGTTCAAGTCGGCCTATGTGTCGGCCAAGCACGGCATCGCCGGCCTGACCAAGACCGTGGCGCTGGAAGTCGCCACCT
>JAQGJF010000554.1 GCA_028290765.1 Tardiphaga sp. | reverse complement strand
GGCATCGGCTCGAACCCGCTTACTTGCATCCAACGATCGGAACAATAATCGGGGAGCAACATCCATGGGAAAAACCTTTCTGGTCTGCCACGGCGCGTGGTCCGCGGGATGGGCATGGAAGAGGATGCGTCCCTTGATGAGCGTGGTCGGGCATCAGTTGGTGACACCGACCTACACCGGTCTCGGCGAGCGCGAGCATCTGGCCAATCCGTCGATCGATCTCGAAACCCACATTCAGGACGTCCTGAACGTCATCAAATATGAGGACCTGCGCGACATCGTGCTGATCGGTCACAGCTATGGCGGCATGGTCGCAACCGGCGTGGCCGACCGGGTGCGCGACCGTGTCGCGCAGCTGATCTATATCGACGCGTTCGTGCCGGGAAACGGACAGTCGCTGTTCGATCTGAATCCGAAGGGGCGGCAAGGCATGCGGGACGCCGCGGCAGCCGGCGACGGCTGGCGCCTGCCGCCGACTCCGACCCCGCCGGATACGCCGCCGGCCGATGCCGAATGGCTGAAGGCGCGCCGGGTCAGCCAGCCGATCAAATGTTTCGAGATGCCGCTAAAACTGCAGGGCGGCGAACTGACGCTGCCGCGCAGCTATATCTATGCGCTGCGCGTCACGCCCGCGGACACGTTCCGGCCCTTTGCCGAGCGCGCCAGGAGCGAGGCCGGCTGGCGCTATTTCGAGATCGACGCCAGCCATGCGCCAAACGTGACGGCGCCGGAGGCGCTGTTCGCGTTGCTGGAAAAGATCGTCACGTGATGTCGTAGCCCACAAGGGGGAGGGATAAGAGAGAGTCGCGGCAAAGCATCGCCCCCCCAAAACTGGTGAGGGGCCCGGCGTGTTGTGCCGGACCCCTCGTTGAACAGCATCAGCCGGCCTGTAAGCCGGGTTTTGTAGGGCACTGCCCGCTTGCGCGGACAATACGTGACGGCCATTCCTCTGGGACAATGTTTGCACATTGCCTCGAGCAACCTACCCGGACGGCGAGCCTGACATAGCCCTGCGGTGTTATCGCTTAAAGCGAACGTCCCGCGTTGCCGTCCCTATTCGGTTTTGCTCCCGGTGTGGTTTGCCATGCCGTTTCCGTTGCCGGATACGCGGTGCGCTCTTACCGCACCTTTTCACCCTTACCCCGTCCGGAGCCCCGAAAGGCAAAGGACTGGCGGTTCGTTCTCTGTGGCACTTTCCCTGGGGTCGCCCCCGCCGGACGTTATCCGGCACCGTATGTCGATGGAGCCCGGACTTTCCTCTCCCGCAGCCTTTCGGCCCTAGCGGGAGCGGCCGTCCGGCCGACTGACCCCACAGGCATGGGGGCTCGAAGCTGCCGCGTCAAGCCATAAGGCGCGACATCGATTGGCAAAATAATTTATCCTGAAGATGTCGTTCCGGGGCCGGTCCGTTCGACTGGATGTCGGCGAAACACGCCGAGCAAGAGGAGAGAGCCATGCAGTATTTGTTGTTGATCTATCGGAACGAGGCCGATCTCGTCAAAATGGACGCCGCGGCGCGCCAGGAGATGACGACGGAATACGGCGCCTTCACCCAGTCCATTATCCAGAGCGGCCATTTCAAGGCCGGTGACGGCCTGCAGCCGACCACGACGGCCACCACCGTGCGGGTCCGCGACGGCAAGACCCTGACGACGGACGGTCCGTTTGCGGAGACGCGCGAACAGCTCGGCGGCTATTATCTGGTCGAGGCCAAGGATCTCGACGCGGCGCTGGCCATCGCGGCGCGGATTCCCGGCGCCACAACAGGCTCGATCGAGGTCAGGCCGGTCATGGTCTATAAGTGACGCGAAGTCACTTTATAAGTGACGCCGTCGTTCCGGGCGCAGCCCGGAATGACGGATCGTAGTGGCGCACCCGCATGACCCCGGCAGACATCGAAAAAATATTTCGCGACGAGGCCGGCAGGGCGCTAGCGACCCTGATCCGCCTGGTCGGCGATTTCGATCTTGCGCAGGATTCGATGCAGGACGCCTTTGCGGTCGCATTGGAGCGCTGGCCCGCCGGTTCGGCGCCCTCCAATCCGCGGGCCTGGCTGGTCAATGTCGGGCGCAACAAGGCGATCGATCGCGTTCGCCGCAATGTCACGTTTCGCGGCAAGCAGCAGGAACTGACGCGCGAAATCCTGCTCGACGCGTCAGCGCCGTCAGAGACCGATGACGGCGCGCTCGACGACGACATGCTGCGGCTGATCTTCACCTGCTGTCATCCGGCGTTTGCGATCGAGGTGCAGGTGGCGCTGACGCTGCGAACGGTCTGCGGGCTCACCACCGCGCAGGTGGCGCGGGCGTTTCTGGTCGGCGAAGATGCCATGGCGCAGCGCCTGGTGCGCGCCCGGCAGAAAATCCGGCTCGCCGGAATTCCCTATGAGGTGCCGGATCGAGACGCGCTGGCGCCGCGGCTGCGCGGCGTGCTGGCGGTGATCTATCTGGTGTTCACCGAAGGCTATGCCGCGACCTCGGGCGAAGACCTGATGCGACCGGACCTCGCCCGCGAAGCGATCCGGCTATGTCGTTTGCTCGACGCGCTGATGCCGGGGCGGGGTGGGATCAAGGGATTGCTGGCCTTGATGCTGCTGCACGATGCGCGCCGCGCCGGCCGCGCCACCGCGGGCGGCGACATCGTGCTCCTGGAAGAGCAGGATCGCACGCTGTGGGACCAGCGCCAGATCGCCGAAGGATTGCAGCTGGTCGAGGAAGCCTTGCGCCTGCCGGGCCGGCCGCAATCCCACGCCGTGCAGGCCGCGATCGCGGCGCTGCATGCCCGCGCGCCGAATTACCAAGACACCGACTGGCCGCAGATCGCGGGTCTCTATGAGGTGCTGTTGCGGATCGATCCGTCGCCGGTGATCGAACTCAATCACGCCGCGGCAGTGTCGATGGTCGACGGGCCGGCGCGCGCGCTGGACCTGATCGATGCGCTGGCCGCACGCGGCAGTCTCGACGGCTATGACCAGATGCCGGCGGTGCGCGCCGACCTGCTGCGCCGGCTGGGACGTCGTGAAGCGGCCCGCGAGGCCTATCTGGCCGCGACGGCGGCGACGCAGCTCGAGCCGCTGCGACGGCTTTATGCGCGGCGCATCGCAGAGCTGGATGAGCAGCCGTAGGATGGGTTGAGCTCTTCGCGAAACCCATCAATGCGTCACGATGGGTTTCGCGAAGAGCTCAACCCATCCTACGAGTCCTATTCAAAACACCAGCGACAATCCCGAAAAGAACAACACGATCAGGATCGTTCGTCTGAACACCAGTTCGTTGACGCTGCGGAACATCAGGATGCCGAGCGCGGTTCCGGCGGCGAGGGCCGGCACGCTGATGACGAAATCCCACCATGACTTTCGACTGCAGGCTGTTGCAGCAGGAGCGCCAGCGCGAAGACCTGCATTGCCGCGATGAAGGGCTGGACCAGGCCGCGCTGCTGGTTTTTCGGCAGGCCGTGAATGTCGCACCAGATGGTCGGAAGCGCACCGGGCATCCCGGTCAGGCCGCCGATCAGCCCGCCGCCAAATCCGATCAGGGCATTGCGGCCGTGGCTCTCCATTTTCGCCAGATAGGTCAGCGCCGGCCGGAACAGCATATAGCCGGCATACAAGGCGACCATGGCGCCGAATCCGGTCCGGAAGGTTCGGGTATCGACATTCTGCAGCAGGTAGAGCCGCGATCGGGACGCCGAGCAGTCCGCCGGTGATCAGCACCAGGCTTCCCTTCCACTGAATATTGTCGCGCAAGGCCCACAGGTTCGCGGCCTGTACGCCGACGCTGCACGCCATCATCAGCGGGACCGCCTTGAGCGGCGGCAGAATGTGCAGCAGGATGGCGCCGGCGACCGCCGAGAAGGCAAAACCCGCCAGGCCCGACACGAACGCGCCGGCGAAGGCGGCCGCGCTGAGTGCAAAATAAGATGCGAAAGCCGTCATTATCTCATCCTCAGAAAATCATCGTGTCACTCGTTGGCGACGAATGCGGTTCAGCTAAAAATATTCACCCCGAACCGGGCGGTCTGAAATATTGCGTCTGTATTCACGAACTAAGGTTCAAGGTTCACGGCGCGGAATCGGAGGTGGCGATCGCGTGCATCAGCAGCATGGCGCCGAACACCACGAAGATCGCGAACTCGCGAAATTCCCGCGACGACATGTGAAACAGGCGCGGCACCCACCCCATCGGCAGTCCGGCCACCGAGAGCGCCAGCACGGCAAGGAACGTGATGATGAGGATGTCGAGCATCCTCAAGACGATTTGTTTCGATGTCATCGCGGCAGCTCATGGCGCAAGAAAACCCTCAATAGCCGTGTCGCGGAATTTGTGTTGTGAGCCAGTTCACAAAGCCGATGCCGGTCGTCGATGCGGGCCTGGTCGCGGATGAGATCGAGGTCGCCGGGACGGCGGTCGTTGATCACATTCAGGCGATAGATGCTGATGCCCTTGTGCCTGGAATCCCGGCGGCGGCGAAATGCGGCGCGTGAGGTTCCCCGCTGGGGAGTGGGAATCGCAGCGGCGATCCATTGACCGATCCCGCGCCGCAGACAGCGCGACAGCCTGCTCACGATGAGATGGAAGTTCGCAAGCCAGCCCGATCTGGCCGGCCCGAAAGTTTCCGCGGCCAAAACAACCGGCGTGATGGAAGCGGTAACGGCACCTGCAATGGTCGCGATAAAATCAATTTGTTGCATATTGGCTCCTTCGACGTGCGGCAGGCGAGGCCTGCCGGCCTGACGGGAGCTAATCGTCGTCTGGCCGCGGGTCTTGGCTCGAAGCGACATCCTGTCGGACGCAACGGAACGCTCGCGCCGACGTGATCGCGGCGGAGCGGTCAGCGCTAACGATCAGCGCTAACCAATCAGCGCTAACGATCAGCGCGTGTCGCCCCTGACGTCGCGCGGCGTCAGGCCGTACAGCCGCCGGAAGCGACGGTTGAAGTAGGACAGGTCGCCGAAGCCGGCATCATAGGCGATCGTGCTGATCGCGGTATGCAGCGAGTTCGGTTCGCACAACAGGCGATGTGCGCGCGCCAGCCGCTGCCCGACCAGGAATTCGGAGAAGGTGGAGCCGTCGGCCTCGAACATCCGCTGCACATATCGCGGCGTCACCGAGAGGTGCGCGGCGACGCTGCCGACCGTGAGATCGCGGCGGTGGCTGTGTTCGATGATGTAGGACTTCGCCAGCTTCAGCCGGGCCGCCCGCAAGCCGCGCGTCCGGGCGGTTTCCGCGAAATCCGTCGCCGGGCCGATGGTGAGCGCCAGCAGATCGTGAATATGGGTCACGGACAGGTTCAACAGCTGGGAATCCAGCGTGATCCCGCTTTCGAACAGCAGATGCGTGTATTCCGTCAAGAGCCTGAGCGCGCCTCGCTGCTGGGGGATCACCCGCATCACCGCGTCGTCGGTGTCGACGATGGTCGATGCCAGCATGGCGCGCGGCACCCGCAGCGTGAACGACTGTCCCATGCTGGTGCGGTGAAACGATGTCGGTTCGTTGCCGGTCAGGAGAATAGCCTCGTTCTCCTGCAGGTTTTGCTCGCGGCCGCCGGACGAGACGATGACGGAGCCGCGCCGGTTGATGGCGAGCACCGCGTCGTCATTGCCATCGGCAAGATAGGCGCCGGTGCGGGATATTTTGGCCGGCGTCGACGAGGCCTCGATGATCTGCAGGCCGGGAAGCGCCAGCGACGTCATGCAGGCTTCGAACGTGGCGTCCCTGGCCGGTTCGAGGTCGACGCGAAGCATGATGTGCCCATAATGCTCGCGCCAATAGGCGATCCGGTCTTGTTCCGGCAGGCTTTCGGTCGAAAATTCAACAATACGGGCGGAATTATCTTTGAAAGTATCTTTGATGAAACTCACGGCGATGCTCCGGGAAATGTCCAGCCCCCAGCGCTGCGCTCCCTCTGCTTGATGTCATGGGTAGCCTTCCTGGCGCCGCTTTGCGTCCCCCGATCAGAGGACGGCGCGGGAGCGGTCACCGGCCAGCCCGATGTCGCCCGGTGCGCGTCGTCGGTCGCCGCAGTCCAAGACTTGCGGCCGCCGAGGTGATCCTTGTCCGCCGCGCGATCGTCTGGGCGACCTGCGGTCTCGCCCGGGAATTGTCCCGGGAATTTGCGGCCAGATAGATGAGGAAATGATATGAGCTTGATCGGTAAGTGCTTTTGCGGTTCGGTAAAAATTGAAGTGACGGGATCGCCGGAAGCGATGGGCTATTGCCATTGCAGTTCCTGCCGGTCGTGGTCGGGCGGCCCGGTCAACGCCTTCAGCCTTTGGAAACCCGAGGCGGTGCGAATCACCTCCGGTGCCGAGAACGTCGCCATGTTCCAGAAGACCGAGTTGAGCCAGCGCCAATATTGCAAGAAATGCGGCGGGCATCTGATGACCACCCATCCGCCGATCGGCCTGGTCGATGTGTTTGCTTCCACCATCCCCGATCTCGCCTTTGCTCCCGGGGTGCATGTGAACTATTCCGAGACGGTGCTTCCGATGCGCGACGGATTGCCGAAGCTGAAGGATTTTCCGAGCGAACTCGGCGGATCCGGTGAGATGGTGGCGGAATAACGCCACAGTCGGGCCGTCCCTTCACCTCGCCCCGCTTGCAGGGGAGAGGTGAAGGTATCTTCGTCCCATCAGCGCCAACCTGTTGTGCGATCCTCGCCGGCCGCGCTCTTGTCGTTGCCGATCAAATGGCGATGGTCGCGAATGATTTTTGCCGCGGCCCGCATTCGGGACTCCTGCAGGGAGCGGAGCAGGGCGCGGCCGAAGCGTCGTGGCAGGCAACGCCATGCTGCTTTCACCCTCCGCATCTGAACCGAAGTGACCTGCATCAAGCCCGGACCTCGCCGATCGTGGCGACGATGCAGCAATCCCGCATGTGGCGTGCATCGGCCGACAACCACGCTTGCACGGCGTTGGCGAAGGAACTTGGACAGAATCGCCAATCATTCGGTCTCAAACGAACCGACCGGGGATGTCGTTGACGCTTCAAATAAATCTTCGCGCTTTTGAACCGTAAGATCGTTTCGACGACTAACGATTGGGGAATTCTGCGCCTTCTGTGTTGTTCCTCACATAATTGATCGGCTTTCCGGGAATAAAACCGTGCGGGACAGCCGTCGCGCAGTTTGGAGCAGTTATGTTGGATGATCATTTTGTGCGGGCCGTCGAGGCCATCTATGCCAGCGGCGTCGAGGAGAATCGCCTGACGGAGGCGCTCGAAGCGAGCAGCCGCCTGCTCGGCGCCTGCGGGGCCACGCTGGAGGTCTACGACAAGTCGGCGCAGAAGCATGTCGAGTTCTGCGCGGCGGGCCTGCCGCCGATTCCCTGCGCGGAATATCTCGATCATTTCGCCGCGCTCAATCCGCGCATTGCGCCGATCCTGCGCCAGCGCCCCGGCGAAGTCGGCTGGGACCATCAGTTCCTCGATGAGCAGGCCATGCTGCGGGATCCGTTCTACTCGGAGTTCCTGGCCGATCTCGGTCTGCGCTATTTCGTTTCGGTGGTGCTCGAACAAACGCCGGACCATCTGGCGGTGGTGGCGATGCAGCGAACGCCCGGACAAGGTCACGTCGACCGGCGCGACATTTCGATGATGCAGCGGCTCTGTCCGCATTTTCAGCGCGCGCATGATCTGCGGACCCGGCTGAAGGCTGCCGGCGATCGCAACAGCAGCCTGGAAAATGCGCTGGATCTTCTGGCCGACGGCGTCGCGCTGCTCGGCGCCGGCGGAAAAGTGATTTATGCCAATGAAACATTGCGCAGTCTCGCCACGCGTGGACGCGAGTTCCGTTTCGCGCGCGACGGCGTCGAATTTTTCGATCCCGACGCGCGCAGCCGCTTCGCCGCGGCGCTGAACGGCGCGCAACGTTTCCATGAACCGTCCGCCGCTCTGTGCGCCGCCGACTTCGCGGTGCCGCGCGAGCAGGGGCTGCCGGCCTATACGGTATCGGTGCGGCCGCTGGTGCGCGGCCAGGCCCAGGCCAGCCGCCATCCCGAGGCGGTGGCGATGCTGTTGATTCACGATCCGCTCGATCGGAAGCTGGCGGCGAGCCGCATGCTGCAGGAGCTGTTCGGCCTTACCAATGCCGAGGCGCACCTGGTCCATGCGCTCGGCACCGGCATGACCGCCGGCGCCTATGCGCGCGGCCGCCGGGTCAGCATCACCACCGTCTACACCCACCTGCGCCGCACCCGGGAGAAGACCGGCTGGAAGAGCGTCACCGAACTGACGCGGCGGTTCAACGAGCTGAACGTGTCGCTGCGGGCGAATTAAGGCGCGGGATCAATCGAGATCGGCCTCGTCTTTCTCGTCCGCGATGCGCTGCCATAACGCCCTGATCATGTCTTTCATCGTCAGCGCCTCCTGCCACCGATCCGACAGCTCCGCACCATCCGCTCCAGTGATGGCGTAAGGCGGCGGACCGAGTTCGCACAGGAAGGTCAGCACCGCATCGCCCTTCGCCCGTTTTCTCCAGGAGCGGATGGCATATTCCCACCAGTCCATGAACAGCCCGACCCAACCCTGGTGCTGCGGAAAGTTCAGCGAAATCTGCACCTGTTCGCGGCTGGCGATCCGGCCGTGGATGCCCCAGGCATTGTCCAGGATGCGGTGGATCAACGCGTGATTGGTCTGATCCACCGGCCATGCGAATTCGCGGCCGACCAGATAGTGCGAGACGTCCGCCGTCAGCCGCAGGTCGGGAAAGCAGTCGAGCAGTTGCAGCGTGAACATGAGGTCGGTGGTCATGCGATCGCGATGCGTCTCGACATGCACCGCAACCCCGGCCTGGTCGGCCAGCCGCCGCCAGCCTTCCAGCAGCGGAATGCAGGCCTCGATCCGTTGCGGCCGAACGTTCGGTTGCAGGTTGACGTGGTCGGCGCCAAGCCGTGCCACCAGCTCCAGCACGGGTTTCAGATCGTCGACGGCGGTCGGGTAGCATTGCGCCTGCCATATCATGCCATGCGCGCGCAGGAGGTCGGTGACCTCGGTAGCGAAGGCCGGGTCGATGAAGCGGACGCCGGCGCCATCGAAGCCGGCGTCACGAATCATCGCGAGCTGGGTCTGCAGCGGCCACTCGGCTTCATCGGCCCGCCGCCGCTCCATCGCCCAGAGCGACTGCAGGATGCGAAGTTGCTGCGCCATCAGCTCACGCCCGCAGCGGCACCGCTATGGGCATCGCGGCATCCGACGTATTGTCGACCGTGATGCTTTCCTCATAGGTCTCCGGACCACACCACACGGCGAACGCGGTAATGGCGGCGAGCAGTGCGGCGTAGCACGCCACCGGCCACCAGCTTCCGGACCACGCCACCAGCGCGGTGGCCACGAACGGTGCCGGACCGCCGGCCAGCAGCGATCCCAGTTCGCGTGCGAAGGCGAAGCCGGCGAAGCGGCGCTGCGGCGGAAACAGTTCGGCGAAATAGGCGGCCTGCGGTCCGAACATCGCAGCCGTCACCACGGCGCGGGCCAGGATAAAGGCCAGCGCGATCCAGATCCATTCCTTGGTCCCGACCAGCCAGAAGAACGGAAACGCCAGCACCACGCCGGCCAGGGCACCGAACATGTAGACCGGCCGCCGTCCGATGCGGTCGGAGAGCGCGGCGAAGCCCATGATGGTGAACAGTTCGATGACGAAGGCGATCATCAGGGCGCTCAGGGCCTCGGCCCTGGGCACTCCGAGCGTGTTGATGACATAGCTGAGGCCGAACACCGGAAACAAATAACCAAGCCCGTTCTCGGCCATTCGGGCCCCGAGCACGACCATGAAGTTGCGCGGATGCCGGCGCAACGCCTGCATCGCGGGATTGCGTTCGACCTTGCCGCGGGCAACCACGGCCTCAGTGAATACCGGCGTCTCGGTGATTCGCAGACGAACGAAGATGCCGACCAGGATCAGCAGGAAGCTGGCCAGGAACGGCAGCCGCCAGCCCCACGACATCAGATCGTCGCGTGGCAGCAACGTCACCAGCGCGAAGGCGCCGGCCGCGAGCAGGTTGCCGACCGATACGCCGAGCGGAGCGAAGCTGCCCCAGAATCCGCGATGGCGTGGCGGCGCGTTCTCGACCAGGAAGATCACCGCGCCGCCATATTCCGCGCCGGCTCCGAGTCCCTGCACCACACGTAGCGCGACCAGCAGGGCCGGCGCCCAGTAACCGATCTGGGCATAGGTCGGCAGCAGGCCGATCGCCGTGGTGCCGATGCCGATCATCAGCAGCGTTGCGACCAGCACAGGCTTGCGGCCGAAGCGATCACCCATGATGCCGAACAGGATGCCGCCCAGCGGCCGCACCACGAACCCGACACCGAAGGTCAGGAACGCCAGCAGGGTGCCGACCACCGGATCGCTCTTCGGAAAGAACAGGTCGCCGAACACCAGCGCCGCGGCGGTGCCGTACAGGAAGAAATCATACCACTCGAGCGCGGATCCGATACTCGCCGCCAGGATCACACGCAGGCGCGCTCCGGCGCCACCGGCTGTCATGTCCGTCATTGGTTTCCCCTCTCTGTTTTATTGGTTTGGCCGTGTTTTTTATTGGGGGTGGCGCCCGCGACCAGCGCGGGCGC
>JAQGJF010000815.1 GCA_028290765.1 Tardiphaga sp. | reverse complement strand
GGCGCGCCGGCAAAATCTCCGACAAGGACTGGGTCGACGTCGAGGCCGGCATCGCCCGCAGCTATGGCACCTGCATGACCATGGGCACCGCCTCGACCATGACGGCAATCGCCGAATCGATCGGCATGACGCTGCCCGGTGCGTCCTCGATCCCGGCGGCCGATGCCAACCACATCCGCATGAGTTCGGAATGCGGCCGCCGTATCGTCGAGATGGTGTGGGAAGACCTGACGCCGAACAAGATCCAGACCCGCAAGGCGTTCGAGAACGGCATCACCGTGGCAATGGCAATGGGCTGCTCGACCAATGCGATCATTCATCTGATCGCACAGGCGCGCCGTGCCGGGCAGGACATCGGGCTCGACGATTTCGAACTCGCCAGCCGCAAGGTGCCGGTCATCGCCAATGTCCGGCCCAGCGGCGACAAATATCTGATGGAAGATTTCTTCTATGCCGGCGGCTTGCCTGGGCTGATGAGCCGGATCAAGCAGCATCTGCATCTCGACGTGATGACGGTTACCGGCAAGACGCTCGGCGAGAACATCGCGACGGCCGAAGTCTATAATGACGATGTCATCCGCACCGTCAAAGACCCGATCTATGCCGAAGGCGCGCTGGCGGTACTCAAGGGTAACCTCGCGCCGGATGGTTGCGTGATAAAGCCCAGCGCCTGCGAGCCGCGTTTTTTGAAACATTCCGGTCCGGCGCTGGTGTTCGACGATTATCCGTCGATGAAGGCGGCGATCGACCGTGACGATCTCGACGTCACCGCCGATCACGTGCTGATCCTGCGCAATGCCGGTCCGCAGGGCGGTCCGGGCATGCCGGAATGGGGCATGCTGCCGATCCCGAAGAAGCTGGTGAAAGCGGGCGTGCGCGACATGGTGCGGCTCTCGGACGCGCGGATGAGCGGCACCAGCTACGGTGCCTGCATCCTGCATGTCTCGCCGGAGGCCTATATCGGCGGGCCGCTGGCGCTGGTGCGCAACGGCGACCAGATTACGCTGGACGTGGCGGCACGCACCATCAATCTCGATGTCTCCGAACCGGAACTGGCGAAACGCCGCGCCGAATGGAAGCAGCCCGAGCGGCGCTTCGAGCGCGGTTATGGCTGGATGTTCACCCGCCATATCAAACAGGCCAACGAAGGCTGCGATTTCGATTTTCTTGAAACCGGCTTCGGTGCGCCGGTCGATGAACCCTCGATTTACTGATTCCCGAACCCAGCGAGCAAGCCATGACCAGGTTGAGTGACGAGACCCGCAACAAGCTGAAAACCATTTCCACGGCCACGGTGGCCACCGCGCTTTACAAGCGCGGCTTCCGCACCCAGTGCATTCAGGACGTGCATCCGCTGGGTCCGGATCAGCCGATCCTGGTCGGCGAGGCCTTTACGCTGCGCTACATGCCGGCGCGCGAGGATCTCAACCAGCTCTCGGTGTTTCGCGACCGCGCCCATCCGCAGCGCAAGGCGGTCGAGGATTGTCCGCCCGGGGCGGTGCTGGTGATGGACAGCCGCAAAGATGCCCGCGCCGCCTCTGCCGGCGCGATCCTGGTGACGCGGCTGATGCAGCGCGGCGTTGCCGGCGTCATCACCGACGGTGGCTTCCGGGATTCCGTCGAAATCGCCAAGCTCGGCTTCCCGGCCTATCACCATCGGCCGAGCGCGCCGACCAACCTCACGCTGCACCAGGCCATCGAGATCAACGGCCCGATCGGTTGCGGCGACGCGCCGGTGTTTCCCGGCGACGTCATCCTCGGCGACAGCGATGGCGTGATCGTGATCCCGGCGCATCTCGCCGACGAGATCGCCAACGAAGCCTTCGAGATGACGGTATTCGAGGATTTCGTCACCGCGCAGGTGCAGAAGGGAAAGTCGATACTCGGGCTCTATCCCGCCACCGATGACCAGACGATGGTCGATTTCGCCGCGTGGCGAAAGACGGTAGGTCGCTGATCCGAGGCGCCGATCCCGTCGGGCTCCCGGCGAGAGGCTGCCTGCCCCCGCGTTCCGTTTGCATTCCGGGGCGAGCTGGTCTTAATTGCCGCGAAATTCGCCGCGATCCCTCGCGGTCGTCGAACGGAGCCTACGCAGTGACGGTTTTGATGCGCATCGGCACGCGCAAGAGCACCATGGCGCTTGCCCAGACCGAGCAGATCGCACGGCAGCTGCGCGCCGCGGCGTCGGATCTCGATGTCGAGATCGTCAAGTTCGAAACCGCCGGCGATCAGGACCAGACCAGCAAGCTGTTGAGCCATGGCGGCAAGGGCGGCGCGTTCGTTGCCGAGATTCGTCAGGCCGTCATTGCGGGTCAATTGCATGCGGCGATGCATTCGCTGAAAGACATGCCGGGCAATGAAGACACGCCGGGCCTGGTGATCGGCGCAACGCTCAAACGCGATCCGCCGAACGATGCGCTGGTGCTGCGGCCCGGGCTTTCACTCGACGACCTCAGGCGATCCGGTGGCAAGGGTTTCAAGATCGGCACCAATGCCGTGCGGCGCGCGGCTTTCGCGCGGCGGCTGTTTCCGCAGATCGAGGTGATTCACTTTCGCGGTGCCGCCGATACAAGGGTACGGAAACTCGATCAAGGTGAGATGCAGCGGCTGCCGGGCGGCGGTGAAGTCGGTCCCGCCGACGCGCTGATCATGGCGCGGTCGGGCCTCGAACGGGTCGGGCTTGCCGACCGCGCGGCTTACGATTTTTCGCTGTCCGAAATGCTGCCGGCGGTGGGGCAGGGTATCGTCGCGGTGGAATGCGCGGTCAACGACTGGCAGACGCGGCGTTATCTGTCGCTGATCGACGATCCGGCGGCGCATCTTTGCGCCGATGCCGAGCGCGAGGTGTTGTGGATCCTCAACGGCCACTGCAATTCGCCGGTTGCCGGATTCGCCACCCTTGGCGGCACCGAGATGTCGCTGACCGCGGCGGTGCTGGACGAAGCGGGCGGACAGTTCATCGAAGTCACCCGCACCGGCGTTGCGAATCGCCCGCGCGAGTTGGGGCGCGCGGTCGGGCTTGAACTGCTCGACAAGGGCGCGGCGGCGATCATCGAGCGTACGCGGCCGGAGCCATAGGGTACCACGGCGCGCCAAATCTTTGCAGCGCGGGTGGAACCCGACGATCCGAAAAGCCTTGTCATGAAGCGTTGCAAAGAGCGCGGGCGATGACAGCAGGCTGAGCACCAATGACCAGGTGGATCGCGGTTTTGGGCTTGACGGTTTTTCTTCAGCTTCCGGCATGGGGAGCGGAATTCAACGCAGCCAGCATTGATGCCGCGAACTTCACCGGCAAGCGGCCCTCGGCGGACCGTCTCACCCCGCTTGCCGTCAAGGTTCAGGTACTGCTCGATCGTGCCCGGTTTTCGCCGGGCGAGATCGACGGCAGGTTTGGCGAAAATGTCGAGAAGGCGCTTCAGGCATTTACCGAGGCAAATCATCTGGTACCGGGCAAGGTCCTGACGCCGGAAATCTGGTCCAAACTCCAGCAGGCCTCGGGCGAACCGATCATCGCCGAATATGTTCTGACCGATCGGGACGTCAAAGGGCCTTACCTCGAAAAGCTCCCGGCCAAAATGGAAGATATGAAGTTGCTCAAGGCGCTGAGCCACACCGGTCCGAAGGAGGCGCTCAGCGAGCGTTTTCACATGAGCCAGGACCTGCTGGCCGAACTCAATCCCGCGAAAAAATTCGACCACGCCGGCGACAAGATCCAGGTGGTGAATCTTTCGCATGACAAACAGGCCGCCAAGGCCGCGCGCATCGAGGTCGACAAGGAACGGCAAACGGTGAAGGCTCTTGCAAAGGACGGGACGCTGATCGCGTTCTATCCGGCCAGTGTCGGAAGCGAGGAAAAGCCGACGCCATCGGGGACCCTGAAGGTAGTTTCAGTTCAACCCAACCCGACCTACCGTTACGATCCGAAATACAAATTCAAGGGTGTTGCATCGGTCACGCCCTTTACCATCAACCCAGGTCCGAACAATCCGGTTGGTTCGATGTGGATCGGGTTGTCGCAGCCGGGCTACGGCTTTCACGGGACCGGCGATCCGTCCCGGGTCAGCAAGAGCGACTCCCATGGCTGCATCCGGATGACCAATTGGGACGCCGAGCGTCTGGCGCAATCGGTGAAAAAGGGCGTCGAGGTGACGTTCGCCGAGGGCAAACAGACGTCGCGCTAGATGAGTCGGGCACGACCTCATCCCGGTGAGCATCGCGAGACGCCGCGCAAAATGCCGCGTCGCAGGATCCTAAGTCAGCCGTTGCGCAGGCGGGCGCCGGCGCCCCCGCCGAACATCGGAATCCGATTGACGGCGAGGACGACGCCGAAGGTGATGATCAGCATCGCGATGCCGAGCACCGCAATCGCGGCGAGATCGCCGCTTTCGTTGAGGTCGTAGATCAGCACCGACAGCACCTTGGTCTGCGAGGTGAACAGGATGATCGCCGCCGACAGCTCGCGCATCACGCCGATGAAGATGAAGCACCAGGTGGCGACCACGCCGGTTCGCAACAGCGGCGCGGTAATCTGCCAGAGCGACCGCAGCCGGGTCGCGCCGAGAATGCGGCTGGCGTCTTCGAGCTCGGGGTGAATGGTCAGAAAGGCCGCCTGTAATTGCTGATAGGCCGATGGCAGGCTGATGGTGAGGAAGGCGATCAGCAGGATCCAGAGCGTGCCGTAGAGCACGAAGGGCGGTCGCGTATAACTCAGAAATAATCCGACACCAAGCACGATGCCGGGGACGGCGACCGGTGCGGTGGCGAGGAATCCCAGCAGCTGCGAACCGCGGATCACGCGCCGTGTCGTGACATAGGCGATCACCAGCGCGAGCGCGGTGCCGATGGTGGCGGTAGCGGTGCCGAGAATGACGGTGTTCTTGAGCGCCAGCTGTGTCGACGACAGCTCGGTGAAAACGAAGACGATGTTGTGCAGCGTGAGCGTCGATGGCGTGACCAGCGTGGTGGCGTTGGGCGAGAACGCCGCGTTGAGCAGCGCGAGGTAGGGCAGGAACACCGGATTGAGCAGAACGACAAGGCATAACGCCAGCGCCGCCCAGCGCCAACCGTTCAGTTCGACACGGCGCGGGGCGCCATATTTGCCGCCGACGACGGAATAGCCGCGACGGCCGAGAATGAATTTCTGGGCCTGCAGCAGCAGGATGGTCAGCAGCAACAACGGCACCGCGGCGGCAGCGGCCAGTTCGAGTTTCGGCGGATACTGGAACAGGCTCCAGATCTTGGTCGTCATGGTGTGGAAGCCGGCCGGAAGCGCCAGGATCGCCGGCGACCCGAACAGGGTCATGGCCTGCAGAAACGCGATCAAGGCGCCCGCGACCAGAGCGGGCAGCGCCAGCGGGATGGTGACGCGGCGCGCCGTGGTCCAAGCTCTGCCGCCGAGAATGGCGGAGGCGTCCTCCAACTCGCCCGGCATGTTGTCGAGCGCATTGGCGACCAGAACGAAAACGAAGGGAAACGTGTAGCAGGAAATGACGAAGATGATCCCCGTCAGCGAATAGATGTTGAAGAGATGCTCGTCGGCCTCCGCCCCGGTGACAAGGCGAAACAACTGGTTGAGCAGCCCGCTGTTCGGCGCGGCGAGCAATTCCCAGGCGACGGCGCCGAGAAACGGCGGCGTGACGAACGAGGCCGTAACCAAAGCGCGGATGAGCTGCCGGCCCGGCATGTCGGTGCGCGACACCAGCCATCCGATCGGGGCGGCGACGAAACAGCAGATCACCGCCGAAGTGGTCGCGATGATCGCGGTGGTCAGCAGCGGATCCAGAAAATCCGGATCGGAAAACAGCGTGACGAAGTTCTGCAAGGTAAGATGGTTGTCGCGATCGGACACGCTGTAGATCGCCAGCCACGACAACGGCATGACGATGAGCGCGATCAGCACCGCCGCAAACAGATACAGCACCGGCTTGGTCCAGTCGAACCTCGCTCGAGTCGCTTGAACGCTGTTACTTTGAACGATGGTCACGTTACCTGCCAATTTTAGAGTATGATCCATTCATCCGGAATCGAAGCGTGGGTGTTCTGGTCACCTCTCCCAAAGGGAGAGGCCGGATCGCATCGCAGATGCGATCCGGGTGAGGGGCTAGAGCTTATCGATAGGTCGTAACCCCTTGTATCTGAACATTGCAGAAAATGTGCGATGGAAGCGACTGAGCGCTTTGGCCGGTGGCCACCGGCCAAAGCGCGCGGCGATGTCGCCCGAACCCCCTCCGGCAACAACCGTGG
>JAQGJF010000781.1 GCA_028290765.1 Tardiphaga sp. | reverse complement strand
GATGTAATAGGGGCCCATGTCGAGCATCGGCCCGCCGCCGCGCAGATAATAGAAGCCGGGCGCCGGATGCCAGCGTTCGTGACCGGGGCAGGCGAAGATGTCGGTGCCGGCTACCGGCGTGCCGATGGCGCCGTCGTCGATCAGCTTGCGCGCGGTCTGGTGACCGCCGCCGAGGAAGGTGTCGGGCGCGCAGCCGACCCGCGGGTTGCGCTGTGCGGCAAGGTCCATCACCTTGCGCGCCTCGACCATGTTGACGCCTAATGGCTTTTCGGAGTGGACATGCTTGCCGGCGTTCAGGACCGCGAGGCTGACATCGGTATGGGCCAGCGGCACCGTCAAATTGACGACGATCTCGACATCGTCGCGTTTCAGCATCTGGTCGACCCGCATGCCGGGCACGCCGAATTCCTTGCCGCGGGCTTCGGCCGCGGAGGAGCGCATATCGGCGACCGCACGCAGTTCGATGTTGGCAAACTGCTTCATGGCGGTCATGTAGGCCTTGCTGATGACGCCGCAGCCGATGACGCCGATGCCGACTTTTCTCATAAGAACTCCGCTTCGAGTGGTTCTGGTTTGTTGTTGTCGTTATGAAAGCTCAGCCCTTGACCGCCCCCGCCGTGAGGCCCGCGACGATGTGCTTTTGCGCAAACAAGAACAGCACGATGGTCGGCAGGATGGTCAGCGTGACGAAGGCCAGGATCAGGTGCCATTCCGAGGAATATTCGCCCTGGTACACCATGATGCCGAGGGGCCATGGATAGAGATCGTTGCTGTTCAGCATGATCAGCGGGATCAGATACGAATTCCAGCTGTTGACGAAGACGATGGTGCCGACGGTGGCGAGGATCGGCCGCGACAGCGGCAGCGTCACATAACGGAAGAAGTCGATATAGCTGCAGCCGTCGACCAGCGCCGCTTCCAAAAGTTCGTAGGGAATGTCCTTGAAGAAGCGCCGCAGCAAGAGAATGCTCATCGCCAGCGCAAAGGCCACCTGCGGCAGCACCACGCCGAAGTAGGAATCGAGCAGGCCGAGGTCGCGCACCTTGATGAACAGCGGCAGGATCGCGGTCGCGGCGGGAAACAACAGCCCCATGGTGACGTAGCTCATCAGCATGTTGCTGCCGAAGAATTTGATCTGCGCGAAAACGAAGGCAGCCATCGAAGCGGCGATCAACGTCAGGATCACCGTCAGGGTCGAGATAACAAGCGAATTGCCGAGCAGCTGCCAGTAGCGTTTCGACAGCAGGATGTCGCCGTAGTTCTGCCATTCCCAGACCTGCGGCAGGCCGAACGGATTGGTGCGGAGTTCGCCGATCGACTTGAAGCCGCCGAGCACGGTCGCGATTAACGGCGTCGCGACAAAGACAGCTATCACGGTGAGGAATAGCACCTTGCCGAGTGCGACGCGGTCGAAGCCTCGGTCCGAGAATGCAGCCGTTTCACTCATCGCGCATCATCCAGCGTTTATAGGTGAAGGCGAAGGTGACGCAGATGAGGAACAGGATCACGCCGACGGCGCTGCCGAAGCCGACACGCATCCGCATCACGCCAAAAGTGTAGAGAAAGCTCACCATGGTGTGTGAGGAATCCGCCGGCCCGCCGCGGCTCAGCGGCATGATCAGGTCGAACAGCTGCAGCGAGCCGACGATGGCAAAGAATGCCGAGAGCCGGATGGTCGGCTTGAGCAGTGGAATAACGATGTAGCGCAGATTCTGCCAGCGCGTGGCGCCGTCGATCTGTCCGGCTTCGACCAGATTGCGGTCCATGCCCTGCAGGGCGGCGATGAACAGCATCATGTGAAAGCCGAAATATTTCCACACCACCACGATCAGGATCGCCAGCATCGAGGTCTGCGGACTGGCCAGGAGATGTGGCGCCTGCGCGCCGAACACCCGGAAGATGGCGGCGAGCAGGCCATAGTCGCCGTCATAGACGAAGGAGAAAATCAGGCCGGTGGCGATCTCGGCCAGGATGTAGGGCATGAAGAACAGCATGCGCAACGCCACCGCGCCGCGAAATTTGTTCGCCAGGATCAGCGCCAGCGACAATGCCAGCGGCAGCTGTACCAGCAGCGACACCGCGATGATCAGAATGTTGTTGCGGAAGGCGAGGCCGAAGGCGCGGCTGTCGAACACGAAACGGTAATTGTCGAGCCCGATCCAGTTCTTCGGGCTGCCAAAGCCGTTCCAGTTGAAGCCCGAATACCACGCCGCTTCGACCACCGGCATCATCACGAACAGCGTGAACAGCAGCAGCGCCGGCGGCAGGAACAACAACGCGGCGGTGAGTTTTCCGGAATCGAACGGCCGACGCATCGAGAATGCGCGCATCGAGGGGCCGATGGCGTGGGGATGAAGGAGGGTCATGGGGCGGGCGAGGGGAGGGCGAGTGCGGGTAGAGGGAGCGGTCGCCGCGTCTCTTGCTTACCCTCCCCTGGAGGGGGAGGGTCGACGCGTGTTGCGCGAAGCGCGACGCGTGTCGGGGTGGGGTGTGCGGCGGCCGAGACCGGGTGGATAGGCCGCGGATGAACAATCACCCCACCCCGGCTACATCGGACAAAGGTCCGATGTAGCCGACCCTCCCCCTTCAGGGGAGGGTAAGAAAGGGCGTTGCCAAGTGTAAAACCCGCACCCATCATCAATTGCCCTGCTTGTAGGCTTCCTGGATCGCCTTGGCGGCGGCTTCCGGCGTCATGCTGCCGCCGGCGATTTCGGCGGTGACGTCGTTGACCACGCGCCCGACCGACGGCCCCAAGCTCTGGTCGTAATAGTTCTGATGATATTTCGACTTCGCCAGATTCTGCGCGACGATGCGCATCAAGGGGCTGGCTAGGCCTTCGTCGGCGCCCTTGTAGACCGGGATCAGAAAATTGCCGGCGGCGAGTTTTTTCTGGACGTCCTGCGAGACGAAATATTTCAGGAACGTCACGGTTTCCTTGGGCGCGCCCTTGGTGACAAGCCAGCCGTTGATGCCGCCCAGCGTGTCGCTCGGGTCGCCCTTGCCGCCGGCGACCGTCGGGAAATCGAGCCAGCCGAGGTTGTCGTCGCTGATGCCTTTCTTGTCGGCGGCGAGCGCGCGCTGCTGGTGATAGGCGCTCGAGATCGCCAGCGTCATCGCCGCCTTGCCGTCGCCGAAGGCGCCGAGGGCTTGCGGATTCTTGAAGCCGAGAAAACCGTTCTGGAACGGCTGCAGGTCGACCAGTTGCTTGAACAGCTGTCCCGATTTGACGAAGGTTTCGCCGGCGAAACCGCCATTCTCGCCGCGTAAGGCGGCCTCAAAGGCCGGTTTGCCACCGATGCGGACGGCGAGATAGGTCCAATAGAAATGGATCGGCCATTTGTCGGCGCCGCCGACCATCAGCGGCGTGATGCCGGCGGTCTTCAGCTTCTTCACCGCGTCGAGCAGATCGTCCCAGGTCTTGATCGCAGCGCCGTCGACGCCGGCCTTGGCCATCAATTCCTTGTTGTAGAAAAAGCCAACCTGCGACTGCGCAAAGGGGATGCCGTAGATCTTGCCGTCGAGGGAGAAGGCGTTGACCGCGGCCGGCGACAGATTGTTCTTGGTGTCGCCCAAGGGCGCTGCGATGTCTTCGAGCACGCCGGCTTCGATCTGCGATTTCAGCACGCCGCCGGCCCAGCTGTAGATGATCTGGGGCCGGTCCTTCGATTGCAGCATGCTCGGCAGCTTGGCCTTGTAGGCCTCGTTCTCGAGGAACTGGGTCTCGACCCGCACGCCGGGATTCTTGGCCTCGAAGTCGCGCGCGACGTCCTCCCAGATTTTCACCTGGTTCGGGTTCACCTCGAGATGAAGCCATCGGATGGTGGTTTGTGCCGATGCCGCGCTGGCTGTCAGCAGCAACACAGCCGCCGCCACAGCGGCCCGCTTAAATATCCTCATGCTGTCCTCTCCCCTGGGTCGATCGTCTTTTGACGTTGTTGCCGTTAGCCTAGCCCGGAGAATTGAGGTGCGCAACTCATCTTTTGATGTGACCAATCGGCTCGATATGCTAGAGGTGGTGCAAGGGCCATCGAGCCACGACAGGGAGAAAACCATGGCGAGCGCAGCGTCGACGGGGGCGATTTATCCGGATTTGGCCAGCAAGACCGTTCTGGTCACCGGCGGCGGCAGCGGCATCGGCGAGGCCATCGTGCGGCGTTTTGCGGCGCAGGGCGCCAAGACCGCCTTCATCGACATCAAGGAAGCCGAGTCGCGCGCGTTGGCCAAGGAACTGGCGGCGCAAGGCCACAACGTTCACTTCGAGCACGCCGACCTCACCGACATCGCCGCGCTGCGCGCCGCGATCGGCAAGATCCGGAGCACGTTCGGCGGGATTCAAATTCTCATCAACAATGCGGCGCATGACCAGCGCCATGCGACGCTCGAGGTCACGCCGGAATTCTGGGACGACCGGATCGCCGTCAACCTGAGACATCAGTTCTTTGCGGCGCAGGCCGTGCTTCCCGACATGATCGAGGCGAAGTCCGGATCGATCGTCAATTTCGGTTCGACCTCCTGGATGATCGGGCAGGGCGGCATGGCCGCCTATACCGCGGCGAAGTCCGGTGTGCTCGGGCTGACGCGGTCGCTGGCGCGTGATTTCGGTCCCTACAACATCCGCGTCAACGCGATCGCGCCGGGCTGGATTATGACGCAGCGGCAGCTTGATCTCTGGCTCAATCCCGAAACCGAAAAGGAATTGATGCAGCGCCAATGCCTGAAGCGCCGCCTGATGCCGGACGAAATCGCGCGGGCGACGCTGTTCTTTGCGTCGGACGAGGCGAGCGCGTGTACCAATCAGCAGTATGTGGTGGATGGCGGGTGGGTGTGAGCGCGGAACGCGAGGCGCCGTTGCGAGCCCAGTGAAGCGATCCGGGCAACACAACAAGACTGGATTGTGTCGTCGACCGTCCTAAAATTATTTTTGCGTGCCTTGCACGGAAGCCCACTGCAATCTACTGTTCTCGCTGTGGTTGTGCAGTCGGACCGGAATACCAGATGGCGATCGGAGGCTCTCGCCCCGGCGGGATATGGCGTTCGCAAAACTGATGCAAACACACGAACCAGAGGGCGGCGACCGAGCTTGAGAAGCTCGTCGACCGCACCGGCCAAACAGGATCCCCGTTTTCGAGTAGACTGACCCGCTTGCCCAGAGAGCAGTGATCGTCGTCGCCCAAGGAGACGCCAATGGCCCGAAGCAAACAGCAGCATTTTGACCCGACAACAGCGCCGAAGCGTATTCTTTCGCTCGACGGTGGTGGCATTCGCGGCATTCTGACCCTCGAATATCTAAGCGCTATCGAGAACATGCTGAAGCAGCGAAGCGGCAGACAAGATTTTGTGCTTTCCGAATATTTCGACCTTATCGGCGGCACATCGACCGGATCGATCATCGCGGCCGGACTCGCCTGCGGCATGTCGGTGGACAAGTTGAAGGAGCTCTATCGTGAGTTGGGCAACCAGATATTCGTAAGCAAGTTCTGGAAGAAAGGCATTTTAGCGCCCAAATTTGCTTCCGGACCCG
>JAQGJF010000767.1 GCA_028290765.1 Tardiphaga sp. | reverse complement strand
TGCGGCCGGGCAGCCTGCAGGACAAAAGCGGACCGAGTGTTGCGACCGAATTCGGCGTCCTGCTCCCGGACAGCACCGGCAATTCGGGCGTCGGCGCCAGTCTGGCGGGTATCATCTCGCAGCGATGGGATTGGGGAACGGTCCACCTGAATGGCGAGATGGCGCTGACCCGCGAACATCATGGCGATGTCTTTGTTGGCGGCATCATCGAGGGTCCGTCGAAATGGGCGGTCCGGCCTGTCGCGGAGGTCTTCTACGAAAACGAATTTGGCAAATCGGAAACGATATCGGGTTTGATCGGTCTCATTTGGCGGGTTCGCGACAATCTGAGCTTCGATGTCGGCTTGCGTCATGCGCTCACGAATGGCCATCCGGTAAACGAAATACGCGCAGGCCTGACGTTCGGCTTCCCTCTGACGATGTTCGGCGGACGATCGCAACCATCCAGGTGATTTCGAGTTGCACTGGATATTGCCAAGTGACCTTGAGCCACGCTCCGGCATTCGCCGCAACCGCCGTGCCGAGTTGCGCGTCAAGACGCGGGACTTGCTGCTGTCGAAAGGGCTGCGGCGAAAATATGGGGTACCGGGAAGCGGGACGGGATAGGCTCGGCCTCGCCGAAACGCCCCCTCACCCGGAGCCCTCGCTTCGCTCGGACTCCGACCTCTCCCCGCGCGCGGGGAGAGGTGCAGAACCGCGGCCTCGTTTATATGCGATAACCCTGCCCCGCGCGGGAAGAGGTGAGAAAACGACCGCTCGTTACAGCAGCGTCGCGTCGAGCGTGATCTTGGCGTTCAACAGCTTCGACACCGGACAACCGGCCTTTGCGGTCCAGATACGGCGGATCGTCGTATGCGAAAATCCAGTCGCGGTGGCCATCGAGCGGATTGACCAATGTGTCGCATCGTCAGGTGTTGGGCGCCAAACGGTGGGCATTCTCACAGTTGCGAAGCTTTTGTTCGTAAGCTCTGCGCCCGCAGGATACCGAACGGATCTTCGCGGCGCGCCAGCCTGCGATAGGTCGTCAGGTCATCTTGCTGCAGCGCCGGTCCCTCGCCACGCCGCACGTCCGAGCTCGCTCCAAGCGAAAGAGTAGTGCCGAGACCGGCATAGAGATATTGGTCACCGAAAGCTTTTTTCAACGCAGCGAACGTCGGCTCGCCCGTGCAGTGGCCCGGCGCAATGCTTTGCACCTTGAAGGTATCCTTTAGAACGGTCACCGCCTTTGCGATTACGTCGTCAGAAGCGGCAACGAGGTGGAAGCCGCCGGCTATCAGATGAATTTTAGGATTGATAGCTGCCGCCGCCTCGACAATCTTCTCAATCCCCGGATGTGAGCAGCCGACCAACAATACTATGCCCTCAGGCGTGTTGACCGCAAGGGATAGCTCCTTGAGCTCCTTTGTGCCGGGAGCATCCGATACCAACGCTATCAGCATTATACCCGGGGCGATCTCGGTCGTTTTGTCGATCAATTCGAAGTTCGCCCCCCGCCACGCCGCGCCGAACTTCATGACTTGAGGCGGCGTACCTCCGTAGTAGCGCATTTCAGGCGGCAAGGTTTCATCTTTTCGGTAGAAGCTCGAGGGCAGTGACGAGCCATAGATGCCGAATCCCTCCTTGGGCGCATAGATCTTCACGGTCGGATTGACACTCAAAACATAATTCAAGCCTGCCATGTGGTCCGAATGCCGGTGCGAAAGGACAACGAAATCCAGCGTTTTGAGGTCAACTCCCTTCGCCTTCACATTCGCTGCAAAGATGTCGGCGTCATTGCCGGTGTCAAACAAGATATTTTTTCCGGCGATCTCTACGAGAGCGGAGAAGCCCCAGTCTTTTGTCATCGAAGCATCGGCTCCGAATGCGTCGTAGAGGATAGTGATCTGGCTTTTGGACTCCGCCGCTGTGGCTTTGGCCGGAGCGGCCATCCAGACGAGGCCTGAAAGTCCTGCTGCAATCAGAAACGACACACGAAGGTTCATGAGAGTCTCTCCTTGAGCATACACTCACTGGAACTGCTTGTAGCCGGGTAGACCAGACCAACGTTTCCGAAGTTCGAATCATATCGGTCCGTCGCAAGTATTAACAACAGCCGTCATTCCGGGGCGCGTGTGACGCGCGAAGCGCGGCATAAGCGAGCCCGGAATCCATAACCACCGCAGGGGTTATGGATTCCGGGCCTGCGCTCCGAACGGCTATGCCGGCCGGAACACATCCCGGAATGACGAAAGATAGATTTCATGGAATCGCTCGTCTAGTTAGTTTGGTGTATTCCAGGCACCACCTGACCGAGATCAGCGAGTGAATCTTGAACCAGCAAGAAACGTCTTATGGCGCCCGAGCCGACCTCAGCGCTTGGCCAGCCTTTGGTACGCCGCAATGGCCCGCTTGAGGTCGTCGTATTCCTCGCAGGGAATGAGGCAGAGATTTTCGAGTGCCGCCAATAGTTGCTGTGCCTTGTCCGGATCGCCAAGTACCAGATTAGCCTCACCGAGATGCTCATGCGCGCTACGGTGGCGGGGATTTAGCATCAATGCCTGTTGATAATGGCCAATAGCCGGACCGATCTGATGCAGCCGCCGATAAGCATACCCGATGTAGTTCTGGGTATCGGCATTAGTCGGATCGCGCAGCGCAGCGAGCTCGAACGCTGCGATTGCAGCCTTCCAATTCTCTGCGCCCAGTGCCCTCTTGCCGACCTTGAAATCAGGGTCGAGTTGCGCCCAGTCGGCATCCGATACGGCCGATGCCATGGTGGTGCAGATAGGCCATTCTTCAGTCGTCTCTTCAGTCGTCTTGGCCGTCTCAGCCGGACGGTCGAGCGCGCCGAACCCTGATTTGATCCCGTTCCGCCAGCTCGGTGGGCTTATGGTGTAGACCGCCGCGCCGGCCACCAGCGCCCCGAGCATTGCAGCCAGTGCGATCGCGCGGATCATCGTCGTCCTCTTAATTGACGGCTGCCGGCCGATGAGCCAGATAACCGAGGAGTCATTTTTGTACACCACCTATCGTACCTACGCCGGTGTATGCTTGGGCCTCGCGGATTTCCTGCCGCTCCGTATCAGCGTTCTTGGCCAGGTTCACCAGTTTGCCGAAGTACTGGGATGCCTTCTGGCGGTCCCCCGCGCCGTCGGCAGCGCGGGCGGCTCCCAAGAACGCGCGAAAGCGGTTGGGCGTCTGCTTGAGCGCAGTCTCGAATTCGTTGAGGGCAGCGGCGGGCTGCCCTGTCTCAAGAAGTAATTCCGCCAGCAATTCGCGGAACGGATAGAGGCGATTCTCCATCGCCACATGCTTGAGGCTACCGTCTTCGCTATCAGCCGCCGCTCGCATGAACCGCAGTGCCTGATCGGGCGCGCCTTCCTTCTGTGCGATCCAGGCCGAAACGGCGATCATTTGCTCGTCGGTACGGTCGGCCCAGTAGGACTGGTCGGCGCGCTGCAGTGTCGTGCGCAATGCCTTCATCGCTTCGATCTCTTCTTTGGCACCTGCCAGATCGCCACTGCGCGCCATGCCGAGACCGCGCGTGAAGCGGATCAAGGAATCCGCCATGGGATATTGGGTGGAAGTCATGGGCAACGCGGCAGCGCCGGCCCAGTCCGCCCGTTCCAGGACGTAACGGGCCGGCATCGCGGCTTTGGCGGTGAAATTGACGAAACTGATCGGACGGTCGCCGCGGTCGGCGGTGGCGAGCGACTTCCTGATCATCGCATCGGCTTTGGCGTCCTGCGCGAGCTGCAGATGGGCATAGACCGTAAAATCCGACGCGTGATAGTAGTCGGGCTGGATCTCCAGCGACGACGCGTTCGAGGCGATGGATTCTTCCCAAAGTCCGACCATGGAGTAGAGGTGCGAGGGCATGTGCCGCGCATGCGGCACGGCCGGCGCAATGCCGGCATAGCGCCGCGCCGACGCGATTCCTTTTTCGGCAAGCGGCGCAAAGTCGTAGGCGTGGATTAGGTAGTGCGTCACGCCCGGATGCTGCGGGTTCTGCTCGAAGAGTTTCTCCAGAAGCGC
>JAQGJF010000722.1 GCA_028290765.1 Tardiphaga sp. | reverse complement strand
GCTGATCGACATCAACCGCAATATCGCGGCCGGCCTCAGCGGCCGGGGCTGAATTTCGTCAGCCGCCGGATGATGATCGCGTCGTAACCGCTCTTAACTGCTCGTTAACTACTCCGCGGCCTAATGTCCGCCGGAGCGTTTGTTGCTGGATATTTCCTCACGGGAAACCGCTCTGAAGCGAAGAGTTGACGTAATCGGCGGCGGATAAATTTACGCTGCCGGCACTACGCTCTCAGGTGAACCGCAGGACAGGCCATGGCAGACATCTACAGCATTCTCTCGGCGAACTACAAGGCGACGGTGCCGATCACCAAGACGCCGTATGTCAACGTCGATGCCACGAAGTATCAGGGCACCTGGGAAGGCAAGTATTCCGACAACACGAAATTTTCCGTCACCGTCTCGTCGGTGACCGGTTTTCGGGCGCAGGTCAGATACCAGGACACGCTCGGCGTCAAATATCAGCAGGTCCTGATCAAGGATGACTCGTTCAAGGTCGGCAATTCGAAATTCACGCTGCAGAAAAATGGCCACGCGCAGGTCAAGACCGTCGTCGTCGATCCGGCCAGCGGCGCTTCCACGCTGAACACCGCCTACGCTACGCGGGACTAAAACAGGCGGGAAGGGCTCAGATCCGACGATCCGTCGCCACGCTCTTTCGCTCGAGCTTTGCCTCGTCCATGGCGCGCAGATAGGCGCGGGCGCGCAGCCGCGATTCTTCCGGATATTGATTGACGACCTGGCTGGTTCGCTTGTCGACCACGCGATACACGACCGCTGCTGCGGCGCGATCGATGACGATGTCGTGCGATACATCGTCCAGCGGAATATAGCCTGGAGCCAGATTGGCGGCGAGCGAGGATTCCGACGCGGTTACGCTCTTGTCCGCCGGCAGCTGCGTCGGGACAGCGTCCCGCGCGGCCTCCGGGGCCGGCCTGATGAACGGGGTCGCGACCGGTGCCCCCACCGGTTTGATGTTGAAATCGGCTCCCATGGCAGCCTCCTGGCCTCCATCAAGTCACATCCCAACCCTCTCCGGAACCGAGTATGCCGGATATCTCTGAATTCGGAACTTATGCCGGCGCGATCATTTGATTCAAATGATAAGAGCATGATCCGGAAAAGTGGAGGCCGGTTTTCCGAAAAGATCATGCTCAATCAAAAAGATGACGTTAGAGCATGATTCAACTCAGTTGAAGCATGCTCTAACGTCCGTGCGGATGTTTCCGCGCGGCCATTATCGGTTGCTTCGAATCAGAGCGAGCGGCTGACCGCGATCGGCGTCATGTTGCGCGGTCCGGGCACCGCGCGGGTTCCGGAAGCGGTGTAGGTCTGCGGAATGTTGCGCTTCTGCATCTCGACATTGACGCCGCGGACGATCCCTTCGGACACTGCATGCGCCGTTGCCAGCACGGTCAGGTTGACCTGAAGCATGGCGCGGAACACGTCGTGATGGCGATGCAGGGCGGAGAGCAGTTCAGGCGCCGCCTGCGCCAGATATTTCTGGCTGGCCTTCAGCGCCGTGATCGCCGCGATGTAGCGGCGGGACAATTCGGTCTTTTTGCTTTCGAGCTTGATGGCCTCGCGCACATTGCCGGCGCGGACCAGTTCGGTCTCGCGTTCGATGACGCCGAGCAAGGCGTTCATGAGTTCCATCAGGCCCTCGGCGAGCTTGCGGGCTTCGGCGGGGGTCGAGGCGGGGGCGGGCTGGACGGCGACGGGCGCCGGCTGATGCTGAGCGGGTCGGTTCATTTGGACACCTGTGCGGCCTGGCTGGCGCGGTTGGCTTGCTGGAGAATCAACGTGCGATAAACCTCATTCGAAATGCCGATGCCGCCGGCCTTCGCGAATGATTTGGAATACTGGTCGGTGAGCATCGAGCGCCACACGCCGGTGCCGACCGTGTCGCCGAACGGGCCTTCGCCTTTGACGCTGGAGGTCATCTGCGAAAACATCGAATTGAGAAACACCGCTTCGAAATCCTGCGCCGAGTCTTTGGCCTTCTTCTGCGCTTGCGGCGACACTTTTGTCAGCGCGTCCGCGAGCAGGGTGTCCGGACGGCCGTTGATCATCGGCATGGTGGATTTGGCGTGCGTCGAGTTGTAGCTGCTGATCATCACATCACCTCGATGTCGGCCTGGATCGCGCCCGCGGCCTTGATCGCCTGCAGGATGCCGATCAGGTCGCGCGGGCCGATGCCGAGCCCGTTGAGGCCGTCGACCAGCTGCTGCAGCGAGACGCCGTCCTTGACCAGCGCCAGCTTCTTGCCGTCTTCGCTGACCGAGACCTTCGAGTTCGGTGTCACCACGGTTCGGCCGCGCGACAGCGGGTTGGGCTGGCTGACCTGCGGGCTTTCGGAAATGGTGACGGTGAGGTTGCCCTGCGCCACCGCGACCGTGGCGACGCGGACGTCGCGTCCCATCACGATGATGCCGGAGCGTTCGTCGATGATGATCTTGGCGCTCAGATCCGGATCGACCTGCAATTGTTCGATCTCGGTGAGCATGGCGACGACATTGCCCTTGAATTCGGGCGGTATCGACAGCTGCACCGTGGACGGGTCGATCGGTTCCGCGGTCTTGGAGCCGAGGAAGTCGTTGATCGCGGCGGCGATCCGCTTGGCGGTGGTGAAATCGGGATTGCGCAGCGCCAGGCGCACATTGGGCAGCCGGTTGAGCGCGAATTCGATTTCGCGTTCGATGATGGCGCCGTTGGCGATGCGGCCGACGGTCGGCACGCCGCGCGTGACGCTGGCGGCGGCGCCCTCGGCCTGGAAGCCGCCGATCGCCAGCGAGCCCTGCGCCACTGCATAGACGTTGCCGTCGGCGCCGAGCAGGGGGGTGACGAGCAGGGTGCCGCCCATCAGGTTCTTGGCGTCGCCG
>JAQGJF010000714.1 GCA_028290765.1 Tardiphaga sp. | reverse complement strand
CTATGAGGAGGCCGCGGCGCAGGGAATTGTTGCGGGTCTGAACGCAGCCTTATGCGCGGGTGGCGCTGATCCGATCGTTTTCGACCGAGCCGACGGCTATCTCGGCGTGATGATCGACGATCTCGTGACCCGCGGCATCACCGAGCCCTATCGAATGTTCACCTCGCGGGCCGAATACCGCCTGACCCTGCGCGCCGACAATGCCGATCAGCGGCTCACCGACAAGGGTTTGGCGCTGGGATGCGTCGGCGAAGTCCGCTCGCTGCGCCACCGGGCCAAAATGACGGCGCTGGCGGCCGCGAAAGCGCTGGCACAATCGCTGTCCGTGACCCCGAACGAAGCCGCACGTTACGGCCTCGCCCTCAAACATGATGGCCATCGCCGCTCGGCGTTCGAGCTTTTGTCCTATCCGGAGATCGGATGGGCTGAAATCGGGGGTATCTGGCCGGAAATGGCGGCCATCGACTCCGCTATTGCCGTTCACCTCGAGATCGACGCCAAATACGACGTCTACCTCAAGCGCCAGGTCGCCGACGTCGATGGCTTTCGGCGGGACGAGGGACTGATCCTCGCGGGCATCGATTATGCGCTGGTGCCGGGGCTTTCCAACGAAGCCCGTTCGAAGCTGGAGGCCGCAAGGCCTCGAACCGTAGGGCAGGCGGGTCGCCTGGACGGTCTGACCCCGGCCGCGCTGGGTATTTTGGCGGCCTACCTTCGCCGTGAAGCCCGGCGGAAGCCCGTTGCGACCGAGACTGTCGCTGCCGGGTAGGCTGTTTCACGTGAAACGACGCCTGGAGGTGCGGCTCCGCGCCAGGCGGACTTCTTGGAGCCCAACTTCCCCCAATTGAGCCTCTGGCGCCTCTCGGATGCCTGTTTCATGTGAAACAACGCGACCTATGCCGTTCCGTGCAAAACAATCAATAGATACGTGGCTGACGCCGGGGTAAGACATCGTTCCAGAGTGGAATGACTTTAAGCCGAATTGGGATAGCTAACTCCGTCATTGCAAGGAGCTCTTGCGACGAAGCAATCCAGTCTTTCTTTCTTGGCTCCTGGATTGCTTCGCTTCGCTCGCAATGACGGAGCTGATGTCGCCGACCTAATCTAAAGCCAGCCCGTTCCAGAACCACCCTGACCCAGCATGCAGGCCGATGGCTCAACGTTCCCAACAATCTTCCGCACCGGCGCCGCGGCTCGACGCCGACAAGGCTGCGGCGCTGAAGCTGACGCCTGTTTCACATGAAACAGCGGCGCGGCTCGATCGTTATGTCGAACTGCTGTTGCAGTGGCAGGCTAAAACCAACCTGGTCGCGCCCTCGACACTTCCAACGCTCTGGACTCGGCATATCTCGGATTCATTGCAGCTGTTGACGATCGCGCCGACGGCCCAGGTCTGGGTCGATCTCGGCAGCGGTGGCGGCTTTCCGGGCGTGGTGCTGGCCTGCGCGATGGCAGAGAATTCAGGGGCGATGGTCCACCTGATCGAGCGCAATGCCAAGAAGGCGGCGTTTCTCCGCGAGGCGCTGCGCGTCACTGGCGCGCCCGGCCAAGTTATCCTCGCTGACATCGGGGATAGTGTGGATAGTTTTTCCGGCCGCGTGGATTGCGTCACCGCTCGCGCGGTGGCTCCGCTACATCAGCTTATCGGTTTCGCGGAACCCTTGGTGCAACGGGGCGCAAAAGCCCTGTTTCTTAAGGGCCAAGATGTAGACGCGGAATTGACCGAAGCTACTAAATATTGGAAGATCAACCCTCGCCTGCATTCCAGCCGCACCGGCGGACACGGCTGGATTGTCGAACTCGATCGGATCGAGCGACAAAATTCATCCGCCAGCGTAACCCATGGCCAATCCGCATGACCGTAATTGATCATATATATCAAGAAGATACCGCAGTTTCAGGGCACCCGCGGATTCTCGCACTGGCCAACCAGAAGGGTGGCGTTGGCAAGACCACCACGGCGATCAATCTCGGCACCGCACTGGCCGCGATCGGCGAGCGCGTGCTGATCGTCGACCTCGATCCGCAGGGCAACGCCTCCACCGGCCTTGGCATCGATCGCCGCAACCGCAACTGCTCGACCTATGACGTGCTGATCGGCGAAGCGCCGCTGCGCGACGCGGTGGTGCCGACCGCGGTGCCCCGTCTGCACATCGCGCCCTCCACGATGGATCTTTCGGGTCTCGAACTCGAACTGGGCGCGACCCGGGATCGGGCTTTTCGTTTGCGCGACGCCATCGCCGCGCTGAATACCAACGTCCTGCCGGACACTGATTACACTTACGTGCTGATCGATTGCCCGCCCTCGCTCAATCTGCTTACCGTCAACGCAATGGCGGCGTCGGACGCGATCCTGGTGCCGCTGCAGTGCGAGTTCTTCGCGCTCGAGGGCCTGTCGCAATTGCTGCAGACCGTCGAGCAGGTGCGCTCCACGCTGAATCCGAATCTGTCGATCCACGGCATCGTGCTGACCATGTTCGACTCGCGCAACAATTTGTCGAACCAGGTGGTCGCCGACGTGCGTCAGTTCATGGGCAAGAAGGTCTACGACACCATGATCCCGCGCAACGTGCGCATTTCCGAAGCGCCGTCCTACGGCAAGCCGGTGCTGGTGTACGATCTCAAATGCGTCGGCAGCGAAGCCTATCTGAAACTCGCGACCGAAGTGATTCAGCGCGAGCGCGAGCTGCGCACCACGCATTAAATATTGCCGCGCCGACTCGGCCTGTCAGATAAAATCGTCGCGAAAAACATAGAAATTCAGGCGTCTAATTCCGGAGTGATAAGCGTGAGTCCAAGGGAGCTGGCGATGGCCGACGAAGCGCGTTCGCGACTGGGTCGCGGTCTTGCAAGTCTGATCGGAGATGTCGGCGGCGAGGCCGCGCATGTCGACCGGCCGCGCGCGCAGCGCAAGGTGCCGATCGAATTTCTCAAGGCCAACCCGCGCAACCCGCGCCGCAGTTTTTCCGATGCCGAGCTCGGCGAGCTCGCTTCGTCGATCAAGCAGCACGGCGTGATCCAGCCGATCGTGGTGCGGCCGGTGCGTGGCGTTCAGGACCGCTTCGAGATCATCGCCGGCGAACGGCGCTGGCGCGCCTCGCAGATCGCCGGGCTGCATGAAGTGCCGATCGTGCCGGTCGAGGTCAGCGACAGCGATGCGCTCGAAATCGCCATCATCGAAAACGTCCAGCGCGAAGACCTCAATGCGATGGAAGAAGCGCACGGCTACCATGCGCTGGCGGAAGAATTCAAACGCACCCAGGACGAGATTGCCAAGATCGTTGGCAAGAGCCGCAGCCATGTCGCCAACATGATGCGGCTGACCAAATTGCCCGACGAGGTGCAGGCCTTGATCGCATCGGGGCAGCTATCGGCGGGTCACGCGCGCGCATTGATCGGCGTACCCGATCCGGCCGCGGCGGCGAAACGCATTGTCGCGGAAGGTCTCAATGTGCGCCAGGCCGAGGCGCTCGCCCATGTCGAAGGCGTGCCGGAACGGAAGCCGCAGAAGGCGCGCGGCGGCAAGACCAAGGACCCTGACACGGTCGCGCTGGAAAAGCGGATCAGCGACGCGCTCGGCCTCAAGGTCAGCGTCGATCACCGCGATCCGGGCGGCAGCGTGCAGATCCGCTATCGCGACCTCGACCAGCTCGACGAGATCGTGCGCCGGCTGGAAGAGGGTTCTTAGTTCAGCCGCGTCGCCGCGCGTTCACCGCAATCGCCAGCAGCGCGCGTTGCGCGATGACGGCGGCGAGCGCCGACTGCTTGCGCATCTCCAGTGCGGCGACCGCGAGCTGGTCGATGATCAGCACCAGCCGCGCCGGGGTGAAATTGCGCAGCGCCGCCTCGACGACGCCCTTGCGCGAAAAATGCAGCCGCGGAAATCCGCTTTCGACCACCGCCGATGCCGACGCGCCGTCTTCGACCGCGAGACTGGCCTTGTGGAGCAGCGCTGCCTGGCGCTGCGCGGCCGACATGATCACACCGGGATAGGTGCCGGCGGTCATGGCCTTGTTGAATTCGGTTTCGACGATCGCCGCATTCCCGGCAAAGGCGCCGTCGACGATCGGGTCGAGTTTCAGCTCCGACGCATCGGCCACCACCGCCATCACGTCGTCCAGCGTGACCTCGCCCGAACCATGGGCGTACAGCGTCAGCTTGCGCAGCTCGTTGCGCGAGGCCTGGCGGTCGCCGCCGAGCAGCGCCACCAGCGACGCGCGCGCATCCGGCGCGATGCGCAGATTCGCCACGCGCAATTCGTCGTCAATCAATCTCGCGATATCGCGTTCGCCGTCGGGATAGCAGGCGATTGCCACCGCGGTCTTGGCGCGCTCGCAGGCCTTGCGCAGCGGCGATTCCGGCCGCAGCTCGCCGGCCTCGATGACGATCCGGCAGTCTTTCAGCGGGGACTCGGCTAGCGTATCGATGCCGCTGGCAAAACTGCGCGAGCCGGCGCGCACCCGAATGGCGCGGCGGCCGCCGAACAGCGGCACCGTCATCGCCTCATCGACCAGCCGCGATGGCTCGGCCGACAATTCGTCGCCGTCCAGCCGCACCAGCGAGAACGGATCGTTTGGATCGTCGACCGCCGACGCCAGCAACGCATCGGCGCGCTCGCGCACCAGGCCGGCATCAGGGCCGTACAGCAGGATGATGGGACGGCCGGCATCGGGCCGGGCGAGAAAAGCGTCGATCTCTCTTCCGCGAAGCGCGACCATGTTAATCAACCTACCTCTGTTGGCGTCATCCCCGCGTAACGGCTTCGCCGTTATCGCTGGAGGTGCGAGCCGCCTTCGGCGAGCCTCGAAGGATGAGAACTAGAACGATGCAGCCATCCTTCAAGGCGCGCAAGCCAGCGGCGCAATTGCGCCGCCGAGCGCACCTC
>JAQGJF010000712.1 GCA_028290765.1 Tardiphaga sp. | reverse complement strand
GAGAGAACCTTCATGGACCTCATCACCATAGGCGTTCAACTCCTGAATGCCGTTCAGTACGGAATGGTCCTGTTCCTGGTCGCCAGCGGGCTGACGCTGGTGTTCGGGATTCTCGGCGTCATCAATCTCGCCCATGGCGCGTTCTATATGCTCGGCGCCTATCTCGCTTATTGGATCGCGCTTGCCTCCGGCAGCTTCCTGCTGGCGATGCTCGGCGGCGTCGCCATCGCCTTCGTGGTCGGGCTGCTGCTGGAAACGGTGTTCGTGCGGCTGTTGTACGGGCGCGATCATCTGGCGCAGGTGCTGCTCTCGTTCGGGCTGATCCTGGTGATCGACGAAATCAGGCAATTGCTGTTCGGCAAGGACGTCCACTCCGTCGCGCCACCCGAATGGCTGGCGGGCTCGATCAAACTCACCGACAATCTGTCCTATCCGGTCTACCGGCTGGCGATCTGTGTGTTCTGCCTCCTCATCGCCCTGGTGATCTTCCTGGTCATCACCCGCACCAAGATCGGCATGATCGTGCGCGCCGGTGCCGAGAACCGCGAGATGACCCGGGTGCTCGGCATCCCGTTCGACCGGGTGAACCGCTACGTGTTCGCGGTCGGCATCGCGCTGGCGGCACTCGGCGGCATCGTCATCGCGCCGAGCTCCACGGTGTTTCCCGGCATGGGCGACGGCATGCTGATCCTGTCCTTTGTCGTGGTGGTGATCGGCGGCATCGGTTCGGTGGCCGGCGCCGCGGTCGGCGCGCTCCTGATCGGGCTCACCGATACGTTCGGCAAGGTGTTCTTCCCCAGCGTGTCGAGCATCCTGATCTACGTGCTGATGGCCGCGGTGCTGCTGTGGCGGCCCAACGGCATTTTGGGCCGGCGGGAGGTGTAGGGTGGGCGGTCCCAACACAAAGGCCGTCATTCCGGGATGCGCCACTTGGCGCAGGCCCGGAATGACGATGAGTAAATGCATCGCCGGGACAAAGGCCCGGCCATGACGAACCAGAAGCTGAAGCCCTGGCTTATCCCCACCGCCTGCCTCATCGTCGCAATCATCCTGCCGTTCTTCATCCCGACCTACTACGTGCAGTTCATCAGCAAGGCGCTGATCATGGGCGTGCTGGCGATGGCGCTGAACCTGGTGGTCGGCCATGGCGGGCTGGTCAGCCTGTGCCATGCGGCGTTTTTCGGCCTTGCCGGCTATGTGCTGGCGCTGCTGTCGCCGCGCTATGACGCCGCGTCGTTCCTGCTGACGCTGCCGTTGGCGATGCTGGCGTCGGCGGCCGCGGCGCTGGTGATCGGCGCGCTGGCGCTGCGGACCCGCGGCATCTACTTCATCATGGTGACGCTGGCGTTCGGCGAGATGCTGTTCTTCTTCTTCCACGACACCAAGGTGGCCGGCGGCTCGGACGGCGCCTTCATCAACATCAAGCCCGAAATCGCCATCGCCGGGCGCCAATTGCTGGATCTCGACCGGCCGCTGAATTTCTATTTCGTAGTGCTGGCCGCTCTGGTCGGCGTGGTGGCGCTGCTCACCATGCTGGTGCGCTCGCCGTTCGGCCATGCGCTGGCGGCGGCGCGCGACAATGAGCGCCGCGCCCGCTCGCTCGGCTTTCCGATTTTTCGCATTCGCCTGACCGCTTTCGTCATCTCCGGCGCGCTCGCCGGGCTCGCCGGCTACCTTGCCGCGGTCCAGTTCGGCTTTGTCGCGCCGCAGATGCTGGGTTGGCATCAGTCGGCGACGGTGCTGGTGATGGTCCTGATCGGCGGATTGCGCTCGGTCACGGGCCCACTGCTGGGCGCGCTGGTGCTGATCGGGCTCGAAGAGGTCTTGAAGGCCAATCTCGACAACTGGAAACTGGCCGAAGGGCTGATCATCATCGCCATCGTGGTGGCGTTGCCGCACGGCGTAAAACAGATCTGGCCGATGATTTTCGGGCCGCCCCAAGATCGCGGTAGAACAGATCGCGGCGAGGCCGGGCAGGCGGCTCCCGGGGCGACCCATGTCTGAGGTTCTTGAAGTGTCTGACGTGCCGTCTCACATCGCGCTGCGTGCGGCAGGCCTGCACAAGCACTTCGGCGGCGTCGTCGCGGTGTCCGATGTGTCGATCGACGTTCATGTCGGCGAAATCCATGCGGTGATCGGCCCCAACGGCGCCGGCAAATCGACCTTGATCAATCTCTTGTCCGGCGAATTGTTCGCCAATGCCGGCGCGATCGGGCTCGGCGACACCGATATCACCCACCTCGCGCCGCATCGCCGCGCCCGCATCGGTCTCGGCCGCGCCTATCAGAAGACCACGATCTTCCCGCAATTCAGCGTGCATGAAAACGTCCGCCTCGCCGCGCAGGCGCGCTCGCGCCGGCCGTTGCGGATGTTCGGTGGCATAAACTCCGACGTTCAGGCCCATCAAAGCACCGCCGAGGCGCTGGCGAAGACCGGGTTGTCCGCGCGCGCGCAAATGATCGCCGCTCACCTCAGCCACGGCGAACAGCGCCAGCTCGAAATCGCCATGGTGCTGGCGACCGACCCGAAAATCATCCTGCTCGACGAGCCGCTGGCCGGCATGGGGCCGTCGGAGGCGCGCGGCATCGTCGACCTGATCGCGTCGCTGAAAGCCGGCCGCGCGGTATTGATCGTCGAGCATGACATGGACGCGGTGTTCGAACTCGCCGACCGGCTGACGGTGATGCAGGACGGCGCCGTGATCGCCAGTGGCCTGCCGCAGGAAGTGCGGATGCATCCGGCGGTGCGCACCGCCTATCTCGGCGATCACGGAGAGATGTCGTGACCGCGCTGCTCAAGCTTTCACAGCTCGATGGGTTTTTTGGCGCCAGCCAGATCCTGCATGGCGTCGATATCGAGGTGGCGCGGGGCGAACAAATGGCGCTGATCGGCCGCAACGGCATGGGCAAGACCACGCTGCTGCGCACGTTGATGGGGCTGGTGCCGGGCTGCCGCGGGCAGCTGTCGTTTCACGGCCGCGATATCGCGAAAGCCGCGCCGGAAACCATCGCGCGCTCTGGATTGGCGCTGGTGCCGGAAGGCCGCGGCATCTTCGGCTCGCTGTCGGTCACCGAAAACCTGGTGATGGCGGCGCGCGAGGGTCCCGACGGCCGCCGCACCTGGACGCTGCCGCGCATTTTTGAGCTGTTTCCGCGGCTGCACACCCGCCGCAACAATGGCGGCCATCAATTGTCCGGCGGCGAACAGCAGATGCTGACCATCGGCCGGGCGCTGATGACCAACCCCGACATGATCCTGATCGACGAAGCCACCGAAGGCCTGGCGCCGCTGGTGGCGCAGGACATCTGGCGCACGCTCGGCGTCATAAGGGGCGAAGGCATCGCCACCATCGTGGTCGACAAGGATTTCCGCAGCCTGTCGAAGATCGCCGACCGCATGGTAATGCTGTCGAAGGGCACGGTGGTGTTCGACGGCGCGCCGGCGACGCTGGCAGCGCAGCCGGAATTGCTGGAGCGGCATCTCGGGGTGTGACGTACGGCGTGCAACGCCGATGCTCGTAGCCCGGATGAGCGGAGCGATATCCGGGACAAGCCTGTCGATTTCTGGAATCCCGGATTTCGCTCCGCTCATCCGGGCTACGAATTGCTACGGCTTTCCCCCGCCACCAACCGGCTCCACCACCTGCCGCTCAACAACGCTCAGCCGGCCCGGCAGCGTTCCGGCGCGTAATAGCATGGCGACGGTGTTGGCCTCCTCGAGCGTGAAGTTGCCCGAGATCACCACCGAGCCGCCCAGGATCGGCTCCTGGATGACGGACGCCGAGAGCACCCGGTCGTCGAAAACGATGGCGAAGGACCGCCCGATATTGTCGGCGGTGACGTGGGCGAAGCGCCTTGTGCCGTGCGCGTTGAACCGGAACGACGCGACCGGCTGCTCCTGGGCGTTGAAGCTGGGAGAAGCGTCGATGATGTCGTCGCCCTCCACGGCGATTTCCTTTTGGACCAGATAGGGATCCTTGGTCTTGAAGTCGGTGAGGACTTCGGAAGTCGAAGGAGGAGCCTGCAGGGCCTGCGCGGTGGTCATCGACACGTCCACCAGGCGGAACGCGACCCGCGCGCGCCGGCTGAACAGCGCGGTCACGCCTTCGGGATCCCGGATCCCCGGCAGCAGCACACGAATCCGGTCCGGCCCGTCGGGCTGGACGCCGGCCTGCCGGATCTCGATGTTGCGCAGGCGCTGTTCGATCATCTCCATCGATTGCCCGACCAGTCCGTGCAGGCGCTCGGCGAACCCGAACTCCGTCGGCGTCAGCCTGACCAGCCCGTCACCCTTGTCGACCGCGTCGAGGGCCGCGCCGCGTGATGGCTTGGCTTCCGTCGACGGCACCAGCTTGCTCAGGACTTTTTGCCGGTCCTTGGCATCGGCGATCCGGACCTCGACGCCGCCCTCGCGCATCGCGAAGCCGGAAAACGGGATGCGGCCTTCCCGCAAGGTCCGATACACATCATCGCGCAGATCCGTCACCACCACTTCGTGCAACGCATCGGCGTCGACCTTGAACACAAGGCGGGATCCGCCCTGCTTCTCCAGAGCCTTTTCGGCACCGGCCGCAACGATCGCGCGGATCTTGACGACCTCCTGCGCGTCGTCAGCCGCCGCCCGCGGCGCGGCCATCGCCGAGCCCATGGCGGACGCAAGGATGAAAACGACGGCGAGTCCTGTCGTCCTGGCCCGCTGGTTCATGGTCATGGCGTTGATCCTCTGGCAGCACCGTGCCCGCCGCACGGCGAGATGTGCCCGGTCGTTGGTCTGGTGATCGGGCGCCGAGGTTCAATTGCGCATTTTGGTCGTGATTTGTGTAGTGGATTGACGAGCCACGAGCACGACCCACCTCTCCCATAGGGAGAGGTCGGAGTTCTCGCGCAGCGAGAAATCCGGGTGAGCGACTATCTGAGTTGTCAAGTTGCATTG
>JAQGJF010000705.1 GCA_028290765.1 Tardiphaga sp. | reverse complement strand
TAATTTAAGGCTGGAGCGGGATTGCCAGCTCCGTCATTGCGAGGAGCACTTGCGACGAAGCAATCCAGTCTTGCTTCGTGACTCCTGGATTGCTTCGCTTCGCTCGCAATGACGTGGAGAGATTTGTAACCCGCATGAGCGGAGCGATATGCGGGTGCCCCGGATGTCGCTTCGCTCATCCGGGCTACGGGGCTACGCGCTCCGTCTACCTATTCGGATTCGGATACACCATGCTGCGCCAGCCGCTGCGGTCGAACGGGGCCCATTCGTCCTCTGGCTGCGCCAACCGGTCGGCGACGGCGTAGACCACGGCGGGGTGATGGCCCATGCCGCAATGGCTGCTTTCGACCTCGATGCTCTCGGATGTCGCCGAGGTCTTTTCCATGCAGCCCTGCCAGGCGCAGATGCCGTCGGTGCGGCTGAAGATCGCGGTGGTCGGCACCGGCGGCGTGTCGGCCAGTGAACCGCCGAACCGTGGATCGGCATGATCGGCGCGCTGGCCGCTGGCCATCTCGTAGACGCGCCAGGCGTTGGTCGTTTTCGGACCAGCGGCGAACGGACTGCCGAGCGTAATCACGCCGCGGACCCGATCCGGCATCATCTTGGCGAGCTGGCGCGCATAGATACCGCCGAGGCTCCATCCGACCAGGCTGACCTTGCGGCCATGGGTGTCGTTGAGCTCACGCAGCAGATCGACCATGCTGTCCTGAACGCCGTCGCGCAGCCCGAGATTGCGACCCTGCCGCCAGCCGCTCACCGCATAGCCGCGATCTTTCAAAAAGCTGCGCAGCGGCCGGGTCGAGGTATCGGAAGCGACCAGCCCCGGCAACACCAGCACCGGATGCCCGTCGCCCCGGGGGGCCAGGCTCAGCAGCGGCAAGGCTCCGAGAAAGGCGCCGAATTCGTGGATCGCGCGCCCCTCGAGAAACATCAGGGTTTTTGACGGCGGCTTCAGCGTCTGGGCAGTCGCGGACATCTCATTTCCTTCTCTGGACCGGCCAGGCTTTCGGGCGGCCGATCGCGTCGGTCAATTAGGGTACGCAACGTCAAAGAACCGTTCCACAACCAGAATCCTCTTACAAAGCTAGGTCGAGGTTGGCCAGAAAACAAGCACCCGGCACACATCACCCACGCAAACCTCAGAGCAGGCGCAGCAAAACTTCGGCGGTATAAAGCGCCAGTCCGGCCAGGCCGCCGATCAGCGAACCGTTGAAGCGGATGTATTGCAGATCCTTGCCGATGTTGACCTCGATCAGCGTGATCAATTGCCCCATGTCCCACGCCTTGACCTGGTCGGCGATGAAGCCCGACACGCCGCTCTTCTGGTCGGCGATAAAACTCCGCAGCACCACGACCACGCCCTGATTGATCTCGGCGCGCATTTCCGGATCGGCCGCCAGCGCCCCGCCCGCTTCCATGAACACGCTGGCGAGGTGATGCTGCAGGACGTTGCTCTCGCCCGCGGCACTGCGGTCGATGAACGACCGCGCATTAGACCAGATGTTGCGCGCGAGATCGCCGAGCTCCGGACGCGCCAGCAAATCGCGTTTCAATCCATCGATGCGGCCGGCATAGCCGGGGTCGTTGCTCAGCCGGTCGACGAAGGAAAGCACCATGCGGTCGAACTCGCCGCGGAACGGATGTTTCGGGTCGCCGCGGACCTCCTCGAAAAACACGGTCGCAGAGGCGATGATGCGGTTCACCAGGAATTTATCGGCGCGATAGAGTTTCAAAAGCGTCGGCAATTCGTCGCGAATTTTCGCGCGGATCACCGCTACCGTCTCCGGCTCGGTCAGCGTCTTGTGAATGGCGCGCAAGAGATCGTCGAGCAGTCCCTGATGACGGCCGTCCTGCACGAAAGCGCGAAGCGTGGCGCCGACCAGCGGCGCCAGATCGATCGACTGCAATTGGGTGACGATGCGACGGGACACGAAAGTCTTGAGGCCGGAGGTCTCGGCGGCCGACATCGCCTCGGGCAACAGACGCAGCACGAAACGCGCAAGGTCGGCGCTTCGCTTGCGATCGCCCAGCCAGTCCGCGACAAAGGACGCAAAATCGACCTGGCGCAGTTTGGCTTCGACCGGTGCGGCTTCGAGAAAATGCACCTCGATGAATTCGCCGAGACGCTCGGCGATCCGTTGCTGGTTGCCCTGGATGATGGCCGTATGCGGAATCGGCAATCCCAGCGGCCTGCGAAACAGCGCCACCACTGCGTACCAATCCGCCAGCCCGCCGATGGTCGCGGCCTCGGCGAAGGCGGCGATGAAACCGAAGGCCGGATGGACATGCAGCAGCGCCTTGGCTGCGATGAACACACCGAGACAGCTCGCCAGCACCAAGGTGGCCAGCGCCTTCACCCGCCGCAACTCGGCGGCGCGGAGCGCGTCGCCGGGGTTGGCGGCGAAGGAGGATGGTACGGTGGCAGTCATGGAGGCATCCAACGAATGAGACAGGCTTCACGCGCGCCCCTCATCCTGAGGAGCGCGCACTTGCGCGCGTCTCCCGCGACAACGGCGAGCCGTTGCGCGTGGTTGGGCCACGCGCCACCTCTCAAGGTTCGAGACGGCGCTGTAGAAGCGCCACCTCACCAAGAGGGTCAACATGCAAATATACGCCATAAAAAAGAAAGGCCCGCGCGAGCGGGCCTTCGAAAGTCGGTCGTCAAAAGCCCTGAATTAATCAGGCGCTCTTGCTGTAGGACGCGACCTTGGAGAAGTTGTCCTGCGCGGTCTTCGCACCGTCGGCGACGAGCTTGCCGAGATATTCGGTCGAGGACTTGGCGCGCGACACCAGCACTTCGCCACGCTCACGGACCAGATCCGACTGGATCTGCACCGCTTCGTTGAGCGACTTGGCGGACGCCAGCTTGTCGATGCCGGCGAAGAACGCCTCGGCATCCTGGAAGAGCGCCTGCTGGAAATTGCGGCTGATCTTGGCGGCTTCGCTCACCGAACCGGCAACGGCGGTCTCGATCGCGGCGGTCACCTTCTCCGAACCGGCATGGAACTCGGCGGCTTTGTCCTTGGCGGTGCCGGCGGCACGCTTGACGAAGTCGCGAGTCGCCTCGGGAACTTCCAGGTTCTGGATGTTCTTGAGCGCGTCGGTGACGGGGGCGAAGGCTTCCTTGACGCTGTTCAGCATCGAATTGGTTTCGGTGGTCATGTGATCTCTCCATCCTCAGGTTTGAGCTATGGGCTCACCCCGTCCGGACTGGCCCGGGGCGAGATCGTTGTGCCATGGTTAATGTTGCGGCGCAACATCTTTGTTGCGGTGCGATATCACGAATCCGTGATGTGCTCCGCCCATAGGCACCCCTGCTCAACAATCGAGCCTAGGTCGCGGGCGCGAACGTTGTCTTTGATCTGGATCGCTGCAGTCCCCCAGGATAGGCGGTTGACTTTCCGGCCGGCCAATCTTAGTGAGTGATTACTCACTGAATTTTCTGGCGATGCACAATGCCTTCAAAATCACGTCCGTGGCGCTGAGACCGTATGAAGAATGCCGATGAAATGACGCCGCCGGGCCTCTTTCGCGGGGCCCGCGTCCGGATGAGCCGACTGGGCCGCGAACGACATCCCAGATACGGCGATCGCGAAGGGATCATCGTGGGCCGCGGGTCGCCGAGCAGTTGGCGGGTCAAGTTCGACGAGCGGATGACCGTCCAGGCGATCCACCGGGACTATCTCGAACCGGCCGCTCAACCGGTCGCCGCATCGCCTCAAGCCGCAGCGCGACGCGGCCCTCAACGCGCGACGCCGCGCCCGTGAGCGTCAACTCCCAACCCGGATATGTCATGCATCGCGTCCGACGTCGGCCATCCGCCTCGTGGCTCATCGTTTCGGCGCTGAGCTTTCTGGTCGCCGGATGTGCGTCGCTGCCGCGGACACCCTATGGCGCCGCGGATGCATCCTCCGCGCGCGTTCTCGATCTGACGGAGCTACGGCGCTACGCCGACGAACCGGCCTCCACATTCCGGCAAGATCGGCATCCGGCCGTGCAGCGGGGCACCCGCACCTACCTGGCGCTGTCCGGCGGCGGGGCCGACGGCGCCTACGGCGCCGGCGTCCTCAACGGCTGGACGGAGGCGGGCACGCGTCCCTCGTTCTCGATCGTATCGGGCGTCAGCACCGGAGCGCTGATCGCACCGTTCGCGTTCCTCGGTCCCGCCTATGACGCGACATTGCGGAATCTCTACACCAGTGGCGTCGCCGAGAGCCTCCTCGACGCACCGAGCCCGTTCAACGCGATCTTCGGGGCGGGTCTGTTCGGCAATACCCGACTGCGCGAACTGGTGGCCCAACACATCGACATCAATTTCGTGGCGGCTGTCGCCGCCGAACACGCGAAGGGGCGGCGGCTGCTCATCGTCACGACCAATCTGGACTCGCAGCGCACCGCGATATGGGACATGGGAGAGATCGCCTCGCTGCGTACGCCCGAAGCACTGAACCTGTTTCGGGACGTCGTCGCCGCATCGGCAAGTCTGCCGGTCGTGTTTCCGCCGATGCTGGTCAGCGCCGAAAGCAACGGCAAGCGATTCCAGGAGATGCATGTCGACGGCGGCGTGACCGCGCCTGTCCTGACACTGCCGGAGGCATTCCTGCTGCGCGACGCCCAACTGACCAAGGCCGGCGATCTGAAGCTCTACTTCCTGATCAACAACAAGGTGGAGCGGGAGTTTCTGCTGGTTCCCATCAG
>JAQGJF010000698.1 GCA_028290765.1 Tardiphaga sp. | reverse complement strand
AACAGAGCGACGGACCCAAACCGAGGCTGACGCCCGCGATGATCACCGGCACGACGAATACGAGGGACAGGTTGGGGATCGTCACCTTGCTGTCGACACCGACAGCCACGATCGTCGCGGCGGCGGTCATCGCAATTGAAGCAAGGTAGCGCATCATCTCCGATGCGACCGGGCCAAAAAGGGGATCGGCATCGGACGACGGTGTGATGTCCTGCCGCAAATTCGATTTAGCATCGGCCACCGGTTCAACTCCTGACAAGGACTTGGGCGACAAGGACTTGGGCGACAAGGACTTGGGTGACGACGCGTTGGGCTGAAGACCCAACCAGCCAAGCGAGGTCGCGGCTGTGATAAGCCGACCGAGTATACACCGGCTTCATCGGCGCGTGAGCCCGCATGAAACATAAATTCCATATCTCTAATTCCAGATCTCTCCGGTGGTGCCGTCGATTTGAACGCTTGGGAAGCGAGGAGGGGAATGCGCCGCCTGCGACGCAACCGCGCTGGACGGTGCACATAGATTTGAATCGCCTCCCACCAGCCGGCCGTCTATGGTGTCGCGATGTCGCGCCTCGTGTTTCTGTCGATTGCTATCGTCCTGTCGCTGCTGCCGGTCGTCGCGCCGGCTGCGCCGGCTCATAAACGGCCGGCGCCACGCTGGCACGGTTACGGCTTCCTGCCGGGCTATCATCAGCCACCGAATAACAGCCTGCCAGCTTACGCCCAGAAAGCTTCGGTCTTGCGCATGGCGCGCCGCAACCGGCGCCCTTGGTATATCGATCCAACCCCAGCCTATTACGGGTACGATGGCGATTGGCACTATTTCGGCCGGCCCGGCTTTTACGGCGGTCGCTACAATGGCGGCAGCTTCGGCCCTTGCTGGACGCGGACGCCGATCGGGCCGATCTGGAATTGCGGCTGATCAAGCCATTGCTTGAAGACCGTGGCTTAAAGACCGTGGCTTAAAGACCGTGGCTTGAAGACCGCGCGCGCGCGCATCCGTTTGCCGGCGACGATGATTCTGCGTTCCGTGCTCAGTCGTGGAGAAGCATATCCTTGATCTCGGTTTCTATCGGCGCATCCCCGCGATGCACCGGAGTTGCGGCCCGCCGGGGCCCCGTAGCCGCACGCTCGGCTTGGCAGGCGGGCGCATCGCCGTCTTTCCTGTGAATGGCGGCCAGCGCGACAATGCAAAAAAGGCCGACGGCAAGCGTTTCCAACAGGCCTGACGAATCGCTCTGCATGTTCGATCCCGGTACGTGCGTTCGGCTACTTCGAGCCAGCACGCTGCAGCTACGTTTCCATTTGCACAATGGGGAAGCTACGAAGGCACGCTTCGGGTGATCCGAAGTCATCTGCCTGAGTGTTCGCACCGGAGGTTCGCCATCGTGGAGGGGCGGTGGCCACAAAAGCCGGGCGCAAAACGCTCGCTCCGGCGCCATCGATGATCGATGGTCGTTGTCCTGCCGATCCACTCGAATGTGAATGACCCGCCCGCTACTTCTGGGCGTTGGAGAACGCGGTTTCGAGAACGTCGCCGATCGGTTGCCAGGTGCGGCCGTCGAATTGAAGCAGGCGCAGGTGCCTGATCGGCCGAAAGTTCCCAGGTCCGGTGCTGATTTTGATCCCGGGGAGCAGGATTGATCCTTGATAGTCGTTGAGCGCCGCCGCCTGCTTCATGACGTTCTCGCGAGACAGATCATCGCCGCACTGTTTGAGCACTTGGGCCAATGTCTCGGCGGCCGCGTAGCCGAAGACGGCGGCGCTGTCGTCGGCGCCCCCGGCCCGATTATACTTGTCGACAAATGCCTGCCAGTTCCGGGTGGCTTGTTCGTCCTTCCAGGCCGGATCGTTTGCATCCTTCAGGAAGGCGGCCGTGATGACGCCCGAGGCGTTTTCCAGGCCGGCAGGCTTTAGCGCCGTCGCAATCGATGAAGCCATGTAATTCAATATGAAAACCGGATGCCAATTGAGATCCGCCGCTATTCGCATCACTTTCGCCGCGTTTGCGGGCGTGCCCGCAAACACAAAAATCTCGGCGCCCGATCGCTTCAGGACCGATACGTGCGTGACCAGATGCTCGTCGGCGGCATCGTATGCGATGTCGACCCTGATCATCCGGGCGATGTCACCGAGCCCGTCTTCCACTCCCTTGAATAGTTCACGGCCGAAATGATCGTTCTGCCAAAGCGCGACGATCCTTTTTCCGGGGTAGAATGCCTGAATGTAGTTGGCGTAAATGCGTCCCTCTTCCCGAATCGAGGGCTGCCAGCCCATTGTCCACGGGAACAGCGATGGGTCGCTCAGATGGTCGTCCCCGGAGGCGACAAAGAGCTGAGGAATTTGCCGCTCGTTCAAGTATGTGCGGACGGCAAAATTGCCCGGAGTTCCGAACGAACCGAACATCAGGAGGACGTTCTCTTTCTCGATAAGGTCGCGCGTAAGCTCGAGGGCGGTCGACGGATCGGATTTGTCGTCATTGGAGATGAAGCGCACCTTGCGGCCGTTGATCCCGCCACGCTCGTTGATCATCTCGAAATACGCTGCTTCGGCTTTTCCGATCGCTCCGAATATCGCCAAACTCCCGCTATAGGGCATCACGTTCCCGATGCGAATTTCAGTGTCGGTCACGCCCGGTTCGCGCACGCGCTCGGAGACCGCGCCCAGTGCCGTAAGCGCCACGACGACCGCAATCGGCGTTCGGACCCAGCTTTGCATCGGATGAGCTCAAAAAAAAAGAGTTCCGCCGGATTTGGAGACTATGGGAGAAGTTAGGCTTGATTTAGATCAACGGCCCGGAGATTGACGGCAGCGTGATATTTATTTTCTTCGACAGGGAAGGGAGATCGGCTTGCCGCGATAGCTTGGGCGGTTGCGCGAAGCGTTGCGCCACGCTCTGATCCGCTCCGGTGGAGCGCCGGATCGTACAGGTAACCGGTGGCGAAGCGGGACGCGAAGCCGAGCCGGCGCAATGCCTCGTCTAGGCAGCATCCTGGATGTCGAAGCGAGCCACCTTGCCCTCTCGAAGGCGGAAAACGTGTCCGACCGTCTTGTCTTTAAGCCCGTGCGTCTGCCCCTGGAGCGGTTTGCCTTCGAGATCGCGGACGGACTGCCGGACCTCTGCGACGATCGCGCCATCCGCGGTTCGATGAAAGCCCACAGGCTCGACGTGCGGACTGACCATGCTCCACTGGCGTGTCCAGTACGCGCGTACGGCCTCGCGGCCATGGACGTGGCCACCATCCATGCCGTTGGCCCAGGCGACATCATCGGTGAGCGCGATCAGCACGCCATCGATGTCCCGCGCGTTAAAACGATCGTAGATGCGTTCAAGGATTTTGACGTCATCGTCCATGGGATCTCTCCTTGCACAGCTCGGGTGTTGCGTTAAAATACATATGCACGTATATATCTGAGCCTCGGTGGGTGCAAGGGGGTGAAGTGCGATGGATCTGGATGTGCTCTCGACGCCTGGGCACCTGATCAGTCTCGCGGCGCGCGGGTT
>JAQGJF010000676.1 GCA_028290765.1 Tardiphaga sp. | reverse complement strand
TCTGTCATTCCGGGATGCGCCGCTTGGCGCAGGCCCGGAATCCATAATCCCTGCGGTGGTTATGGATTCCGGGCTCGCGCAAGAGCGCGCCCCGGAATGACGATACAGGGAGTCTGATTCTACGGCTATTCAAACCTAATGAGGACGCAACGTCGCCGCCACCGCCGGCTGCGCCACCAGCGCTTCGCCAAGTTCGCTTTGCTGCTGGCGGGGGATCGAGAAGCAGACACTGAAGCCGTCGACGGTCCGCAGCGTCACCATGCCCTGGGTGGGGTCGGATGACTGCTCGACCATCCATGACGCCAGCGGGTAGGCGTAGCGTAGGCTCTGGTCGCCGAAGCGGGTCTGCAGGGCCTTGTCGATCAGCCCCGGCAGCGTCATCGCCAGCGCGCCGACCTGGTTCAGCGACAGCCGGATCGTCGCCGGCTTGCCGGAAGCATCGACGAAACCAAGCGAAATCGCTCCGCCATCCGGCGCGACCTCGCAGGTGGTAAGGGCCTGGGTATCAATTTCCATCATGCAGCTCCGAACAGCCACTTCGCGTCATATTCCGATATATCCAATAGAATATATCGAAGCGGCAGGCGACGTCCAGTATCCTAATCCGAAGCTCGCCTGTTTGGTCTGGAATCGTTCCGGAAAGGCCCGCCCGCGATTGGAAAGCCTCTGAACTGGCGCACCGCCGCTGTCCGCGCGACCAACCCGGCGAGAGGATGGTTTCGGTCCCGGAATCGTGATATATAAATGGATATAACGAGGCTCTATAAAGGCCTGTTCACAGGGAGAGCAAAGCCAATGATCGATTTCAATCTTCTCATCGACGGGAAGCTGGTACGGCGCGCGCCCACAAGGGCGCAAGCCGGATCGAGGCGGGTACCGTCTGGATCAACAAGCACCTCGACATGGCGCCGCATATCCCGTTCGGCGGCGCCAAGCATTCGGGCATCGGCACCGAATTCGCCGAGGAAGGGCTTGCGGAGTTCACCCAGCTCCAGGTCATCAACGGCCCCGGCACCTGAGCCGCCGCCTCGGACGATCGCGGCGTGTTGATCGCCGCGGTCGTCTCTTTTTACATCGCTAAAAACGAGACCCGCCATGTTCGACTCCCAATGCGACCTCGCAGCGCTGGTCTATCATCAGGATCAGGACCCGGACGCGGTGCTGCGCGATTTTGCCGCCGATCTCGGCCGCCGCGGATACCGCGCCGTCGGGCTGGTTCAGCTCGGCCATCACTGTGTCGATGCGCCCAAACTGTCGGCCATGCTGGTTCATACCGGCGAAGAACTGCCCTTGTTCCAGGACCTCGGCGGCTGCGCGACCGGATGCCGGCTGGATGTCGGGCAACTCCTGAACGCGGGAGCCCAGGTCGCCCACGCCATCGACCAGGGGGCCGACCTCGTGATCGTCAACCGGTTCGGACGCCAGGAGCGCGACGGCAAGGGTCTGTCCTATCTGATCGAACGCGCGTTGAGCGCTGATATCCCCGTGGTGATCGCGGTCCCTCACCATCGCTTCGCGGACTGGATCAAATTCGCCGACGGCATGAGCGTGAAACTGCACTGCGATCCCGGGTCGCTGAAGGCGTGGTGGGACAGCGTCGGCACGCGCAATGGCGGATTTATCAGGCAGGATCACCAAAGCGTCTGTGAAGTGTTGAAGTAAGCGGCAATGCCATGGGCGATCCCTCCGCCCTGTGAGGTCCGATCGAGCTTGCTCGATCGCAGTCGGCCGGCGGTTCGGATACCGGGATCGGCAAAGGCTGCGTCGGAGACGTCGCCGCCGAAGGCGGCAACGCCTCGCCGACGGCGAGACGCATCGCGGCGATCTCCTGCTGCCGGGTCGCGACAATTTCCCGGGCCAGACGACGAAGCTGTTCGTTCTGGCCGTAGCGCAGCACCGCTTGCGCCATGTCGATAGCACCCTGCTGATGCGGCACCATCATCGCCACGAAGTCGCGGTCGACATCGCCGCTCGGCTTCATCGCCATGTCCGCCACCATCCTGTTCAAGGCGAATTCGTCTTCCTTAAGGAACGCGGTTTCACCGACCTGGGAAACGGAAACGTACTGAACCGGTACGGCCTGGATAGTGCGATGCGCGGGGACAGGTCCCTGCGCCAGCGCCAGCACCCCAACCAGGCCGGTTGTGGCGAGAGAAATCACGCGTCTGCGAATGAAGGAACGCGAGAACGGGATCATGTTGGCCTCCGCACGGATTCAGCTCGGGGCATGTTTTGGCGGTTTCGACACTCGAACGTGTGTTCTCGATCAACACCCGACATCGGGCTTTATTCAAATGATCGCCAGAAGCCGGAATTAAAAAGGCGCGACGCCACCACACGCATCAACAAGCATGCTCAGCCGATCACGGGTGGGTGAGCATTTTGCGATGGTGATTCAAACGCAGGTGAGGCCATAAAAAAACCGCGCCGTCGCGGCGTGGCTTCGGACCAGACCGCGCGATGCGGTCGACAGCCATCTCCCGGCATTCAATGAAGCTGTGGTCCCTTGAGGAATTTGGCGCGGTCGGACGATCTCACCGATACATCGAAGGTGTCGCCCTCGCGATAGAGCGTGAGCGGCACGTCGACCCCGGCAGCTCCGAGCGACCACAGTTTTTTATAAAACTGCATCTGGCTCACGATCTTTTCGCCCCGCACCGCCAGGATCAGGTCGCCGGGCTTGAGCTCGGCGCGCGCGGCCGGCCCCTTGGGAGCGATGCCGGCCACCACGACCTTGTCATCGATCTCGGTCGAAAACACCCCGAGCCAGGGCCGTGCCGGCTTGTTGCTGCGGCCGAACTTGCGCAGATCGTCGAGCACCGGCTTGAGCAGGTCGATCGGCACGATCATGTTGAGGTGTTCGTTCCTGCCCTCGCGCGCGCGTTCGATCTGCAGCGAACCGATGCCGATCAATTCGCCGGCGGCCGAGATCAGCCCGGCGCCACCCCAATTGGGATGTGCGGGATAGGTAAAGATCGCTTCTTCCAGGGCATATTCCCAATAGCCGGCGAATTCCTGCTTGGCGGCGATGCTGCCCGCGAGCGATCGCGTGCGTCCGCCGACGCCACCGACCACGACGCGATCCTCGATCCGGGCGGCACCCGAATTGCCGAGCGGCAAGGGGTCGAGATCGAGGCGGCCGAGCGCCTGCACCAGGCCGAAGCCGGTTTCCTGATCGAAGCCGAGCGCGTGGCCCTGCACCACGCGGCCGTCGCCGAGATGCAGCCAGACGGTTTCGGCCTC
>JAQGJF010000654.1 GCA_028290765.1 Tardiphaga sp. | reverse complement strand
ATGAAGACGGTACCGACCGCATACAGCACGAGGTTGACGGTGAAGGCCGTGACCCAGACGCTGGCGAAGCTGCCGCCTTCGGCCAGGAGGTCGCCGATCAGGATCGGCAGCATCAGGACAAAGCCGTGCAGCAACGGCACAAAAAAGGCCGGCCAGCGCTTCTGCAACGTCTTGCGGCGTTCGGACCACAATTCGCTCGCAGTCAGGCCGGCATAGATCGCGACGATCCCGGCGCCGATCGTCATGCGCAGCGCCACCGCATGCGGCGCCACAGTCATCACCGCCGCGACCCAGACAACGGCGCCGAGAAACAACCCGACCCAGCTCGGCTTGCGGCCATGGAACACGCGCGCCGCGTTCCACATCATGCCGCAAGCGACGAATCCCACGGCGTTGAGCGCAAGCGACAGGGTTTCCGCGAGATGCGCGCTGCCGAGACTCCAGAGCGCAACCGACACCGCGCCTAGAATATAGGCGGTGCCCCACCAGTTCAGTGCCGGAATGTTTTCCTGCCGTCCAAAATACAACAGCATGGCCCCCAGCATTGCGGCGACCAGCGTAGCAACCAGATAGAGGGTGGGCGTATCAAGCGACATGGATGCGACCGGCGATTGAACAAGTGGATTCCCGGTGCGGATGCAACGGGATGGCGAGCTGCCAGCGCAAACGCTACGACAGCCGCGTTGGAGAATCGTTTGTGTGCAGTCACAACTTTTCACGAAAAACCGTGTCAATTCGTCCGCAACTGGAACCAAAAAAGGGCGCCCGAGGGCGCCCTTTGAAGACCGATATGGGCCGCATTTGCGGCAAATTGGATCGAAGCGGTTAGCGCTTCGAGAACTGGAACGACTTGCGGGCTTTGGCGCGACCGTACTTCTTGCGCTCGACCGTACGCGAGTCGCGAGTCAGGAAGCCGCCCTTCTTGAGGACGCCGCGCAGATCCGGCTCGAAATAGGTCAGCGCCTTCGAGATGCCGTGACGCACCGCGCCCGCCTGCCCCGACAGACCGCCACCTGCGACGGTGCAGATCACGTCGTACTGGCCGGCACGCGCCGCAGCCACCAGCGGCTGCTGAATCATCATGCGCAGCACCGGACGGGCGAAATAGACTTCGACCTCGCGGGTATTGACGATGACCTTGCCGGCGCCCGGCTTGATCCAGACACGGGCCACCGCGTCCTTGCGCTTGCCGGTGGCGTAGGCCCGGCCGAACTTGTCGACCTTCTTGACATATTTCGGCGCGTCCGGCGTGGCCGGCTTCAACGACGACAGCTGCTCGAGAGACTGCATGGTATCGGACATATTATGCGGCCCTCATGTTCTTGCGATTCATTGATGCGACGTCGAGTGTTTCGGGCTGCTGGGCTTCGTGCGGATGCTCGGCACCCGGATAGACACGTAGATTGCCCAGCTGGACCCGGCCGAGCGGGCCGCGCGGGATCATGCGCTCGATGGCCTTCTCGACCACGCGTTCCGGAAAGCGACCCTCGAGGATCGACTTCGCCGTGCGTTCCTTGATGCCGCCGATGAATCCGGTGTGATTGTAATAGACCTTGTTGTCGCGCTTGCGCCCGGTAAGCACCACCTTGGCAGCATTGATGATGATGACATGGTCACCGGTGTCGACGTGAGGCGTATAGGTGGGGAGATGCTTGCCGCGCAGCCGCATCGCGACCAACGAGGCCAGCCGGCCGACAACGAGGCCCGTGGCATCGATCACGATCCACTTTTTGGTGACCTCGGCGGGTTTTGCCGAAAACGTCTTCATGTGAGGAAATCCGTGAAAAGGAGAGAGGCGCGCAACCGCGCCGAACTGGACGCGTTTCTAGATAACGGTCCGGCTCGCGTCAATGCCGGAGTGAAGTATTTTGAGTAACAAAAACAACGGTTTAAAATTATGGTACTATAATACCCGATAAATCAGCCAGCATTCGGAATGGAATAGGTAGCGGTTACGTGGGCAATGGGATCCGGCGATGTCCCCGACAGCAGGACGACTTCACCGACCGCCAACCGCTTGCCAAGCTTCAGAAGCTTGGCCGCCGCCAGCACGTCCTGGCCTGGCTGTCCCTTGCGCAGGAAATTGATGTTGAAGTTGGTGGTCACCGCGAGCCCGACCGGGCCGATCGCCGACAGCAGCACCACATACATCGCGTAATCCGCCAGCGCCATCAGCGTCGGCCCGGAGACGGTTCCACCGGGACGGAGCATTTGCTCGTTGTAACGCTGACGCAGCAGACACGAGGCGCCGTCGGCGCTTTCGATCGCGACATCGCCGCGGCTGAAGGCCTGGGGAAATTCGACCTGGAGAAACTTCTCCAATTCGGCCACGTTCATTTTCAAATCCGTCATATCGCTCCGACCTCGCCTGCCGTGGTCTGCTACATTATTGTTTGAGTATGATCTCGTCCGAAAACCGGTGCCCACTTTTCGGGATCATGCTCTAAGATGACGGCCCTGCCCAGCAATTGGACCTTCCGATGACAGCCCAGACCGCACGCGTTACGACGCCGGAATCGCCGGTTCTCCTGCGCGAAACCATCGGCAGCATCGCCATCCTCACGCTCAATCGTCCGGCGGCGCGCAACAGCCTGTCCGAAACGCTCATCGCCAATCTGCACGCTACCCTCGATGCGATCCGCGATGACGCCGGCGTGCGCGCGGTGGTGATCGCGGCGAACGGACCGGCCTTCTCGTCGGGCCACGATCTGAAGGAACTGACGGCGCGTCGCGCCGATGCCGACGGCGGACGCGCTTATTTTGCCCATATGATGTCGCTCTGCAGCGCGATGATGCAGGCCATCGTGCATTTGCCGAAACCGGTCGTCGCCGCGGTACAGGGCATCGCGACCGCCGCGGGATGTCAGTTGGTCGCAACCTGCGACCTCGCGGTCGCGTCGGAGACCGCGAGTTTTGCAACGCCCGGGGTCGATATCGGGCTGTTCTGTTCGACGCCGATGGTGGCCCTGTCGCGCAACGTGCCGCGCAAGCAGGCGATGGAAATGCTGTTGACCGGCGAACCGGTCAGCGCGACACGCGCGCGCGACATCGGCCTGATCAACAGCGTGGTCGCGGCCGGCTCCGAGCGCGAAGCGGCGATCGCGCTGGCGCAGAAGGTGGCGCGAAAATCCGCCCTCACCGTCAGGCTCGGCAAAACCGCGTTTTATCGGCAGGCCGAAATGAGCCTTGCCGACGCCTATCAATATGCGTCACAGGTCATGACCGAAAACATGATGGCCGCGGACGCCGAGGAAGGCGTCGGCGCCTTCATCGAAAAGCGCACGCCGAAATGGCAGGACCGATGAGAGTCTTCATCCTGAGGAGCGGCGCGTTCGCCGCATCTCGAAGGATGAGCACTTCATGGTTCGAGACGGCGCCGTAGCCAAGTTTACGCAGGCTACGTACACTTGCCTGCGTGCGCTTCCTCACCATGAGGCAACCTACCGTATCCATCTGATTGAGTTTCACAGGACCTTCGCAATGAACCATGACGCCTATCCCGACAGCTACATTCGCGAGATCCTCAACGGCGTGAAGACGATCGCAATGGTCGGGGCGTCGCCGGTGAATGTGCGGCCGAGCTATTTTGCCTTCAAATACCTGGCGCAGCGCGGTTACGACATGATCCCGGTCAATCCGGGCCATGTCGGCAAAAGCCTGCTGGGCAAGCCATTCGTCGCCTCCCTGCATGACATCGGCCGTCCGGTCGACATGGTCGATATCTTCCGCAGTTCCGAACACGTCATGCCGCTGGTCGATGAAGCGCTGGCGCTGAGTCCGTTGCCCAAGGTGATATGGATGCAGCTCGGCGCGCGCAACGACGAGGCCGCGGCAAAGGCGGAAGCCGTGGGCCTCAAGGTGGTGATGAACCGCTGCCCGAAAATCGAATATGGCCGGCTGTCCTCGGAAATTTCATGGATGGGCGTCAATTCGCGAACGCTGAGTTCGAAGCGTGCGCCGATGCCAACGCAGGGCATGCGGCTTTCGCTGAATCGCTCCAGCCTCAGCGGCGGCGAAACCAATGCGTCCGATCGTGCGGCGAGAAACAAGAACGACGCCGTGTGACGCTATTGCAAAACGATTCATTCGCGCGCGCGGCGTTGCGAAGTAGGACTGTTGCGAACAGCGAATGGGCCTCTCGCGGCCTTGACGCCGAACGTTCGCGGCATCAAGTTGGCGCGCAACACGACGCGAATTGATCAGGACAGGAAACCAAACGAATGACCGATCGTCTTCCGGGATTTGCGACCCTCGCCGTCCATGCCGGTGCCCAGCCCGATCCGACCACCGGAGCCCGCGCGACGCCGATCTACCAGACCACGTCATTCGTATTCAACGATGCCGATCACGCCGCGTCGCTGTTCGGACTGCAGGCGTTCGGCAACATCTATACCCGCATCACCAACCCGACCACGTCGGTGCTGGAAGAACGCATCGCGGCCCTCGAAGGCGGCACCGCGGCGCTCGCGACCGCATCCGGCCACGCTGCGCAAATGGTGGTGTTCCAGATGCTGCTCAAGCCCGGCGACGAATTCGTCGCCGCGCGAAAACTCTACGGCGGCTCGATCAACCAGTTCACCCATGCCTTCAAGAGTTTCGGCTGGAACGTGGTGTGGGCCGATCCCGATGACGTCGAAAGTTTCGAACGCGCCGTCACGCCGCACACCAAGGCCATCTTCGTCGAGTCGATCGCCAATCCCTCCGGCAGCGTCACCGATATCGAAGCCATCGCCGCCGTCGCCCGCAAGGCCGGCGTGCCGCTGATCGTCGACAACACGCTGGCGACGCCCTATCTGATCCGCCCGATCGATCATGGCGCCGACATCGTGGTCCATTCGCTGACCAAGTTTCTCGGCGGCCACGGCAATTCGCTCGGCGGCATCATCGTCGACGCCGGCACCTTCGACTGGTCGAAAGACAATAAATATCCGATGCTGAGCGAGCCGCGCCCGGAGTATCACGGCATCAAGCTGCAGGAGACGTTCGGCAACTTCGCCTTTGCCATCGCCTGCCGGGTGCTGGGGCTGCGCGACCTCGGCCCGGCGCTGTCGCCGTTCAATGCGTTTCTGATTCTCACCGGCGTCGAGACGCTGCCGCTGCGCATGCAAAAGCATTGCGAGAACGCCAAGGCGATCGCGGAATTCCTGTCCACCCATCCTGCAGTGGCGGCGGTCAATTATGCCGGGCTTGCCGGCGACAAGTACAACAACCTCGCGCGCAAATATGCCCCGAAGGGCGCCGGCGCCGTGTTCACCTTCAGCCTCAAGGGCGGCTATGAGGCCGGCGTCAACCTGGTGTCCAACCTGAAACTGTTTTCGCATCTCGCCAACGTCGGCGATACCCGCTCGCTGGTGATTCATCCGGCCTCGACGACGCACAGCCAGCTCGACGATGCGCAGAAGACCAAGGCGGGTGCGGCCCCCGACGTGGTCCGGCTGTCGATCGGGATCGAGGACAAGGAAGATCTGATCGCGGACCTCGAGCAGGCGCTGAGCGCGTAACCATCGCGCGCCCCTTATGGTGAGAAGCCCGCCGCTTTGGCGGACGTCTCGCACCAGCCTTCGCCTTATGGGCTTCGGCTCGGCAAGCCGGGCTACAGGGCGAAGGCTGTCGCGCTGAAGTTGCGAAGCAGCGAAGGCGGACGTCCCGGAAAAAATGCGTCCGGCCCTTTCTGCAACGATGGAATGTGATATAGTTAGTCTATGGCGAACAAGATCAATGAAGTGCTGGAACGCGTAAAGGACTGGCCGGAATCGGCCCAGGCCGAACTCGCCGAGATTGCCCTCGAGATAGAGGCAACGCTACGTGGCGGCAGCTATTCCGCGACCACAGAAGAGCTGCGAGCGATTGACGAGGCTGAGGGCAGCGGCGTTGCAAGCGACGCGGCAGTTGACACGGCTTTCGCATCTTTTCGGCAGGCATGAAGCTTGAATTTTCTAATCGGTTCTTGGCTGATCTCCGCAAGGTTTCCGCTGCTAGCCGACCTTACGGCCGCACCGTCACCGTTGCGGTAGAGGCCCGCATCCACGAGGTCATCCGGCACATCGCCGAACACCCGGAGGCTGTACTTCGGGTCGAGCAGCGATCCGGCGTACACGTCATTCCCCTTGTTCGCTATCCGTGCAAGATCTTCTACAGGGTCCTTACGGATCGCGTGCGTATTCTGCACATTCGCCACACCTCTCGGCGGCCCTGGATACCGGGCGGCTGACGCATCGCTACGCGATGTTCTTCAGCTTGAGGACCTCAGATGGCGAAACGCGCGTTCAGCTCTTCGACCCGCACAGCGTTCTCGCGCGTGAGCCTGGAGTTGCGCTGCACCACCGAATAGGTCGCCAGTGGTCGCGTGGGATTCAGCCTTGTAGCCCGGATGAGCGCCAGCGATATCCGGGTTGGGCCCCTATCGGTCTGTGGCATCCCGGATGTCGCTTGCGCTCATCCGGGCTACGGCCTGCCTTTTTTGGTAGATCTCAGCTTTTCGAACCGCGCAGCGCCTTGTCCTCGCGCGTGAGCCTGGAGTTACGCTGGACCACCGAATAGGTCGCCAGCGCGAACAGGATGACCAGGAGCTGCGCCGACAGCGCCTCGACCGTGGGATTGAGCCCAAGCGCGCCGAGCCATGACGCGCCCTTCAATTCGGTGAACGACAGGATCGACTGCTCCTGGAATTCCTGCACCGCCTCGCCGATGAACTTGATCGCCATCGCGAACAGGAATGCCGACGTGATGATGAACAGCGGTCGCAGCGGGATCTTCCGCGTGATCAGGTTGATGAAATAGAACAGCACGGCAAGGCCGGCGGTTGCGGCGGCCAGACCGGCGAACAGGCCGGCGCTCCAGCCGCCCTCGGTGGTGGCGAGCGCGTTGATGAACAACACGGTTTCAGCGCCTTCGCGAAACACCGCGAGGAACGCTAACGCTGCGACCGCCCACACGGTGTCCTGCGCCAGCGCGCCGTCGGCCTTGTGCGCGAGGTAATCCTGCCAACCCTTCGGGTCCTGCTTTACCATCAG
>JAQGJF010000630.1 GCA_028290765.1 Tardiphaga sp. | reverse complement strand
CTCGATGTCCGGATGGTCGGTGTCGACGATCACCATCTTGGCGGCGCGGCGCGTGGTGCCGCCCGATTTGATGGCGCCGGCGGCGCGGTCGCCGATCTTGAGGAAGCTCATCAGGCCCGAGGACCGTCCACCGCCCGAAAGCTTTTCGCCTTCGCCGCGCAAACGTGAAAAATTGGAGCCGGTGCCGGAGCCGTATTTGAACAGGCGCGCCTCGCGCACCCACAGGTCCATGATGCCACCCTCGTTGACGAGGTCGTCACCGACGCCCTGGATGAAGCAGGCGTGCGGCTGCGGATGCTCGTAGGAGGATTTTGACTTCGTCAGCTTGCCGGTCTTCCAGTCGACATAGAAGTGGCCCTGGCCGGGACCGTCGACGCCGTAAGCCCAATGCAGGCCGGTGTTGAACCATTGCGGCGAGTTCGGCGCGACCATCTGCTTGGCCAGCATGTGGCGCAGCTCGTCGCTGAAGGCGCGGGCGTCTTCTTCGTTGGTGAAATAGCCGCCCTTCCAGCCCCAATAGGTCCAGCAGCCGGCGAGACGGTCGAACACCTGCTTGGAGGAGAGTTCGCTGACATAGCGCTCGGCCTCGGGCAGGGCGGCCAGCGCCTCGGTGTCGGGCACAGAGCGCCACAGCCACGACGGCACGGTCTCTTCCTCGACCTTCTTCAGGCGGGCGGCGACGCCGGCCTTGCGGAAATATTTCTGGGCCAGCACGTCGGAGGCGACCTGCGACCAGAACTCGGGCACTTCGACGTTTTCCAGGCGAAATACCACTGACCCATCGGGATTACGGATCTCCGATGTCGTTAATCTGAAATCAATCCCTGCGTAGGGTGACTGGCCGTCGGTGGTGTATCGCCGTTCGATTCGCATTGGTCGTGCCCCGTTCTAGTGCCGGAACCGCAACAAGGCGGCGCCGGTGATTTACATTCGCGAACGTTCGCTCTTGGAAGAGCGTTTCGCCCGCAGCTGAGCCGGTGGTTTCCGGCCTGTTTCTCTGTGTGGAGCATTTCGTTACCAGGATACCGGCGCGCCGGTTTCCTTAAGTCTCAATGCTCTAACGCCCACCTACGCAATGCGAGCCCTTTTTTGGCTCGTTTTTTAACCGCCCGGAGGCCGCCTTCCGGCGCAGACAGGTCCACCTCCGTTGCCTCGGTACGAGGACGGAGCGGCCCTTCCGGAACCCTTCTGGGAGTGCCCGGCAGGACGATGAACTACCCGCGCCGAACGGACGAAAACTAGGCCGACTCCGTCGCGCCCGTCAAGGATTAGTACGAGTTCCTGAATCAAATACTAAATATGGTGGAAGCGGGGGATAACCAAGGGGGCCGGGCCACTCTTGATCGCTGCCAAGTATCGGTGAGTCCTCATGGATTCGGAAGCCAAAAAATTGTTTTTCGGGGTGTGGATTCCGACCTGCACCCGCTGTTCACAGGGCGGCTATATTTTGTCCCGGGGGGATTGCGCCCAAGGGACTCAAGTGCAGCTACGAGGGTGAGCGAGGCATGTCCGGCACGCGATGGCCGGATCGCCCGCCAGCTGTCATGGTTCGGATGATTCCTCGGCTGGATTTCCCATGACATTGCCCATCGCGCCGGGCGCAGAAGCGCGAATCGCGCCCGCCGGCCTGATGTTCCTCGCCATCACCTCGGTCAGTTGGGGTCTCAACTGGCCGGTGATGAAGCACCTGCTGACCGAGTGGCCGCCACTGTCGGCGCGAGGTCTGGCCGGGCTCGCCGGCGGCGGATTGCTGGCGCTGCTTGCGGTGGGACGCGGGCAAAGCCTGCGCGTGCCTCCCCTGCAATGGCCGCGACTGCTGTTATCGGCATTCCTGAACGTGACCGTGTGGATGACCCTGATGGGACTGGCGCTGGTCCGGCTGCCCGCCAGCGAGGCCACGGTGCTCGCCTATACCATGCCGATCTGGACGATGCTGATGGCATGGCCGATCCTCGGCGAACGGATGACGTTGAAACGAGTCCTGGCGCTGCTGATGGCGTTCGCAGGCATCATCGCGCTGATGGGCGGCAACGGCTTCGCCGCCGGCACGGCGAAATTGCCCGGCGTGATCATGATTCTGGGCGGCGCCGTCGCCTTCGGGCTGGGCACGGTCGTAGCCAAGGGGTTGCCGAGGTCGTTGCCCGTCCTCTCGTCCTCGGCGCTGCAGATCTGCATCGGCTCGGTGCCGGTCGCGCTCGCCGGGCTGTTGTTCGAGCATGCGCACTTCGAGGCGCTGACGGGCGCGGGCTGGGCCATGCTGGCGTATATGGCGCTGATCGCGTTCTGCATCGCCTATTTCTGCTGGTTCGCTGCGCTCGAACGGCTGCCGGCCTCGGTCGCGGCGATCGGCACCATGGTGGTGCCGGTGATCGGGGTGATCGTCTCGGCCGTCGCGCTGCACGAGCCGCTCGGCATCGGCCAGATCGCGGCGTTGCTGTTCACGCTGGCCGGCGTGGTGCTGGCGACAAGGTCGTGAATCAGAAGTCGTAACTTCGTAGGATGGGTAGAGCGCAGCGAAACCCATCACTTTGCGCTACGGCCTTGCAACCGTTCGCCAAAATCCCCTGTGGGAGTCGAAACGTCGCCGGCCCAATCCTCGGGATAGACACCGAGCCTCACCATGCGATGAAACGACGAATACGGCCAATCCTTAACCTGGGTGACAAGCCCATGCTTGACCGGGTTGATATGGATGTAATCGACGTGACGCGCGAAATCGTTCTCGTCGCGAATGGTGTGTTCCCAATAGCGCCGCTGCCAGATGCCGCGTTCGCCTTTGGCGGCGCGACTCTCCGCAATCCGTTCATGCGTTGGGAGGCCTCGCGAAAAGGTTGATTTGATCAGCCGCCAGCGCGTGGAAAAATCCGAATCGCCCTCGGGCAACGTCCAGACCGAATGGAGATGATCGGGAAGCATAACCATCGCATCGATGCTGAAAGGGTGACGCCGACGCGTTTCACGAACCGCAGCACGCAGTTCATCAATGTGTTCCGTCAATAGCCGCAGTCGCCGCTCCGCCAAGTTGACGGTGAAGAAGAAGCTGCCCCCGGCAATGAAGTTGCGACGATAATCGGCCATGCGTGTCGTTGGTGGGTGATGGGTATCGCTGCGCTCCACCCATCCTACAAATTTAAAAGTTCGTCGCGTTTATTTTGTAGCGGATTCGTAGGATGGGTAGAGCGCAGCGAAACCCATCGTCTTGTCGAATCCTGCAAAAGTGATGGGTATCGCTTCCGCCTTCGCTTGTTGAGCTTCCGCGGACGGGGACGCTCAACCCATCCTACGGATCAACCTATTTGGTCGCGCCCAGCGGCACCGTCACGATAAGCCGCGTGCCGGCCCAGGCCGGATCGACCTCGAGCGTGGCGTGAAGCTGGCGCACCATCAGCAGCACCACCTGCATCCCGAGCCCCTTGCTGGTCTGCAGGTCGAACTCCTTCGGCAGACCGGCGCCGCCGTCGGACACCATGACCCGCAACTCCTTTTCGTCCGGCGACACCTCGACCGTGATCGGAGATTGCAGCGAGGGAGTGCCGTATTTGACGGCGTTGGTGACCAGTTCGACCACGATCAGTCCGAGCCAGATCGCTTCCTCGGCGCGGACCTCGGCGCACCCGGCGTGGAACTGGATCGCGGCCTGCGCCTCAGCCGGCAGCGAAAAACTCGCGACATCGGTGCAGAGGTCGTGCAGATACCCGCCAAGCTCCACCGCTTCCATCGAACCGTATCGGTAGAGCCGTTCGTGAACCCGCGCCACCACCAGCACCTGGCTGGCGGCTTCCTTGAGCAGGCAGCGCGCCACCGTGTCGTCGGTGGTTCGTCGTTGCTGAAACAGCATCAGATTATAGATCAGGTTCAGGCTGTTGCGCACGCGATGATCGATCTCGCGCATCATCATGTCCTTGGCGGCGAGTTCGCCGTTCTTTTCCGACAGCACGATCTCGTCTTGGCGAAGCGCCCGATTGATCGATCGCGCGACGAACACGACGAGAAAGGCGATCACGGCCACCGAAAAGCTCAGGGTGGGAAGCAGCACCATGAGAAAGGCATCGGCGCGTATCGTACGCTGCCTGAGCAGGCCGTCTTCGTGGTTGCGCATCTCGGTGACGATTTTCGACACCCGCGCCACGTCGACCGTCATGGCGAGCGTCAGCTCGCGATGGTTGTTCTGCGCTGCATTCTGCGTGAAAATCTTTTGCAGGGTGACAAAATAATGCGCCACGGCGACGTCGAGGTCGACGAGCCGTTGCCGCTGTAATGGATCTTCGCGGGCAATCCGGTTCACCTCCGAAAGATCGTCGCGAACATCGTCGCACAAGCGGGTGAGACGCGGCGCGTCGTCCATGCCGGGAAACAGCGCGTGGGCCTCCGTCGCCTGCTGCAGCGCCATCAGGTGCCAGACGACGCGATCGATCTGCAACTGGATTTCGTAGGTGTAACGAACCTTGTCGCGTGCCTCCCAGCTGCGGTTCATGACGAACGCGCTGACGACGAAGCTGATCGTGGCGAGGAGGAGGACGCCGGCAAAGCGGCTCGCGGTTTTGCGGTCGATGAGCCAACGCGGGATCGCACGCCGGGGGGCGCCGGTTCCAAGCGTCGTCGTCGTCACCATGCCCCAGTCCCCGTTCGATGCCCCTATCGAAACCGAATCACGCGACTCACGATACCTATGGTTGAATCAGATTCGTTCCGCAATCGATAGTCCAATATGAGACATCGGCATGCGACATTAGAGCTTGGAAACATCAGGGGAATTACCTGATTACCGATCGGCGCCGAATGTATCGGCGATCAGCTCCGGCTGATCGAAGCCGAGGTCGCGGCAAGGGGCACCAGCACGGTGAAATGCGAGCCGCGCGCCAGATCCGATTTCAACTCCACCTTGTGACCGAGGGCTTCCGCGGTCCGCCGCACGATCGAGAGCCCGAGGCCGAGGCCCTCGCTGGCCGGGTTGATCTGGTGAAATGCGTCGAAGATCGCGCCGAGCTGTTC
>JAQGJF010000627.1 GCA_028290765.1 Tardiphaga sp. | reverse complement strand
CCACGTCGAACAAATCGGCGTTGCGCTTCCTTAAGCTGCTGGACATCGACCGCACCTCCCGCAGCAGCGCGTCGACATCGAATGTCGTGACCGCACCATTGGCAACGACGACTCGTCCATCGATCATCACCGTATCGACGCTGGCACCGGTTTCGGCGAACACCATCTGGTTCACGATGTCGTTTACCGGTACCCACCATGGGGCATTCAGGCGGTAGACCACCAGGTCGGCGGCAAAGCCGGGGGCGATCCTGCCAAGCTTTTGATGCCGCAAGGCAGCCGCGCCGCCTGTCGTCGCCATGTGCAGGACGTCGCCCGCGGTGATCCAGCGCGACCGGTCGCTTTCGCTCGAGCGATGCGCGACGGCGACCGCGCGCATCGCCTCGTGCATGATGAGGTTGTCGTTGGCGCCGGAGCCGTCAGTCCCCAATGCCAGCGGGACGCCCCGTCCGAGCAGGTCCGGGGCTCGCGCCAATCCCGTCCCGAGCCGATCGTTGCTTTCGGGATTGAGCACGGCGACCGCTTTGCGCTCGGCCATGCGTTCGATATCGTCGTCCGTCAGCCAGATGCTGTGCGCACAGGACCAGCGGTCCGAAAGCACGCCAAGCTCATCCAGGTGCCTGACCATCGTCGTCCCGTAGCGCGCTTGCGCGAGCCCGGCCTGCTTGCTGGTTTCAAGCAAATGGGTGTGGATGCCGGTGTCGTGGCGCTCGGCGATTTCGGCGCAAAACAGCAGGGCTTCGTCGCTGCAGCGGTCGGGATTGGACGGCGCCGGAAACACCGAAAGACGCGGCCGCCCATGCCATTTTTGGATGGTCGCCTCCATCAGATCGGACAATTCGGCGACCGACTGCGGCTTGAGCAATTCGATCCGGTTCATGCGCGCCTTCAGCGCTTCCGGCAACGGCGCCGCTGGAAAAATGTCGCTGAACGAGCCGTCGAAAAACCGCATGCCGAGCGCGATCCGCATCCCGGTCTCGCTCCAGGCCGACAGCACGGCCTCCATATCAGCCAGCGTGAAGCGCTGGCCGGGAAAGTGATCGATCGCCGCCGTGGTGCCGCCGGTCATCATACCGTACGCCGTCAGCAGCACGCTCAAGCGGATTTCGTCGGGCGTGCGGCGGGAGGTGTGGGCCTGGGTCAGCCACATGAAGGCGGGGTGACTAAGCCGGTCGCCAAAGCCGGACATCGTGCTCGACTGTGAATGCGTATGGGCGTTGACAAGGCCCGGCGCGATCAGCCTGTCGCGGCAATCGATCGTGAGATCGGGACTCTCGCCGCCGGCATAAGCGCCTGCGCTGACCTCGGCGATGCCGTGATCGCGAACCAGCACGTATCCGCCGTCGATCACCCGGTGTTCGGCATCGAGCGTCAGAATCAGCGCATCGTGCAGCAGCGTGAGACTCATGACAGATTCTCCGCCGGCAGGTCCTCGGCGAGCAACGCCGCGGGCGCCACGGACCGCGAAGCATCCGCCAATCGGCAAACTCCGCTGATGGGGTCGAATTCGATGCCGATGCCCTCCTCTGCGGCGCGGGTCACGATCAATTCCGCCAAGGCGAGGTCCTGCGCGATGATTCCGATTGATTTGAATACCGTGACGTCGTGCGAACCGCGCGGCGCCTGCGGCGGCTGCGCCAGCAGGCCGCCGATTTCGGCGGCGATCTGCTCCAGCCGGAGGTGACCCGACCGCAGCGGAATGCAGAGGTCGCCGGCGCGCTCGATGCAGCCCCTGCGGTGATCGACAATGATGGTGGCGCGTGCGATGAGATCGTCGTCGGCCTCGCGGGCGTGCGGCCGATTGGCGCCCGCGAGAATGACAAGGGCGCCGGACTTGACATTCCGCCCGGGAAACACCGGCCTATCGGCCGTCGTGATCGTGACGATCACGTCCGCCTCCCGCGCCGCGGCGCCCGCATCGGTGACCGCCTCAACCTCTCGTCCGGCAAACTCCGGCGAGTTCCGGATCGCCAAAGCGAGTTCGCTGGACCTCTGCGTCTCCCGCCCCATAATCAAAATTCTTTCGAATGGGCGGGCCAGCATCAGATAGCGTATCACCGCCGGCGCGATCTTCCCGGCGCCGAACACGGCCAGGGTTCTGGCCTGCGGCGGCGCCAGATGCTGCGCGGCTGCGGCGAGGCCGGCGGCGGTACGATGATTGTTGAACAATGTCGTCGCGATCAGGGCCGTCGGTACACACCGCACCGCGTCCCACAATAGCATCATGCTCGCCGCCTTGCGGTGCCTTGATGCCGGCTCGGGATAGACATGCATGTTGGCCTTGATCGCAAACGACTGGCTGTCGGAATGCCCCGCCAGGACCAGCACGTTGCCCTTGGGCGTATCGCGCCCCATGTCCAGCCTGCCCGGCATCGGCATGTGGCCGCCGGCGTGCCGGCGATAGCCGTCAGCCATCGCTGCGATGGCCGCCGCGGGTTCGATCAGCCGTTCAACGTCTTGTTCGGAGAGAATTCGCATGTTTTGCAGGCTCGGCCTTAAGGTGTCATCGCGCGCTCGATCGGCGGCGAGGTCATCGGTGCGTCCATCGCAGCGCTCGTTTTTCGCCGGCCGAAGTGGTCCAGAACACGGCCAGCGCGATCGCGACCGACGTCAGCACCGCCGCCCATAACAGCTCGATCTCGCGCATCTCGCCGGCATCGAGGATGAGGTTGCCAAGCCCCTTCGATCCCGTGATCCACTCCGACAGCATCGCACCCAGGATCGCACTCGATCCGGCGATCCGCAGCCCGGTGAAAAGATAGGGCAGAGCGAACGGAATGCGGACAAAGCGAAGCAGCTGCCAGCGCGAGGCGCCGTAGACGTGCAGCAGCTCCGCGGCATTTCGATCGGCGCTCTCCAGGCCGCGCATCATGTTCACCAGCATCGGGAAGAACGACACGATCGTGACCACCGCCATGCTGGTGCCGATGCCGCGGCCAAAGATCAGCATCATGATCGGTGCGACGGCGGCCACCGGGGTCGAGCGGAACACCATCACCACCGGCAGCGAGGCCTGCGCCAGATTGCGGCTCATCGAGAAGGAAAGCGCCACCGCGACGGCAAACAGGCTGCTGGCCGCAAGACCGAGCCCCGCGGCGAGGAGGGTAAAGCCGGCCTGCCCGGCGATCACGGCCCAGTTCTGCCGAACCGACCTGGCGACATCCAGGGGAAGCGGAACGAGATATTTCGGAATCCGAAAGCCGACGACCGTCAGCTGCCAGAGCGCGATGAAAATCGCGACGCCGAGGGCGATCTGCATCAGGCGCTTGAGCAGCAACCGTGGGGTTTGCGAAATCATCGGGTCAATCCGCAAGCTCAACGTCGTGACGCCAATAGACCGCAACCCGCTCGATCGCCGCCCAGATGCCGAAGCCGGCACCGGCCAGGACGCAGGTCAGCACCACCGACAGCCAGACCTTGGGCGTATCGTAGGAAAACAGCGCATACAGCATCATGGCGCCGACGCCCTGATCGGCGCCGGCCCATTCGGCGGTGATGGCCCCGAGCACGGCGGAGGGGGCAGCGATCTTGAGGCCGGCGAACAGATAGGGCAGCGCGCTCGGAATCAGCAAATAGCGCAACGTTTGCGAGCGCGACGCCGACAGCACATGCATCAATTCGCGCTGGCGCTGGTCGGCGGCCTGCAATCCCTGCATGGTTCCCACCAGCATCGGAAACTGGCTCGCCAGTGCGGCGATGGCAATTTGCACCTGCGTTCCGGTACCGAGCCAGAGGGCAAGCAGCGGCGCCGTGGCGATGATCGGCACGCTGTTGATCATCACGCTGATATTGTAGATCGGACCATAGAGCGCCCGCAACGATACCGCGATGGAGGCGGCCGCGATGGCGACGGTGGCCGCGATGCCATAGCCCGCGGCGGCTTTCCACGCCGTCGGCGCCAGATTGGCGGTCACCAGCCGCGGCGTCTTCCAGATCTCCCACACCACCTCGGACGGGGCCGGAATGAAGACCGGAAGCCAATGAACGCGCTTGGCGGCTTCCAGCAGCGTAATGAGAATAAGGCCGGTCAGAACCGGCCTCCAGCTGGTTCGAAAGATCGCGAGGGAAGTCGTCGACGCCATCAATAGGCCTCGACCGGCTCGCCCGCCACGGCTTCGGATGGCTGATGGCCAAACAGCCCGTCCCGGACACGGTTGACGCAGTCGAAGAACGCGGAGCTGCGCATCATGTCGAGGCGTCGCGGCCGCTCCAGCGGCACGTCGACGATCGAGGTGATGCGGCCGGGTCTGGCGCTCATCACATAAATCCGGTCCGACATGAATACCGCCTCGGCGATGGAATGGGTCACCAGCAGCGCGGAAGTCCCGGACTCCGACCAGATGCGAAGCAGCTCGAGATTCATGCGCTGCCGTGTGATCTCGTCGAGCGCACCGAACGGTTCATCGAGCAACAGGATGTCCGGGGTCAGGATCAGCGCCCGCGCGATCGCGACCCGCTGCTGCATGCCGCCGGACAATTGATGCGGCAAGGCGTCGGCAAATCCGCTCAGCCCGACCAGGTCGATCAATTCGGCGCTGCTGCGCGCCGACCGCTTGGCGCTGCCGCGGCCAACGACATCGAGCGGCAGCTCGAGGTTCTGCCTGACCGAGCGCCAGGGCAGCAGGGTCGGAGCCTGGAACACGAAGCCCAGCGAGTGCGCGTGCCTCGCCGCGCGCGGGGTATCGCCGCCGAGCGTAATGGTGCCGGCTTGCGGCCTGGCGATGTCGGCGACCAGCCGCAGCAGTGTCGACTTGCCGCAGCCGCTCGGGCCGATGATCGACGCGAACTGCCCGGCCGGCACCTGCATGTCGACCTTCTCGAGCGCAATCACAGGTTCTCCACGGCCATAAAAGACCATGGAGACCTTCTCGACTTGGATGTCGCGGGACATGGCGATGGGCGCTGGCCGGCTCAGGCCGACAGCGCGGCGTCGATATAGGATGGATCGCAGAGATCTTCGGCCTTCATGTCCGTCTTCACCAGGCCGACCGTGCGATAAACGTCGATGATCTTGCCGAACAACGGAACGTCGAGCGCGAGCAGGCCTTTGGTCGTTCCGGGGCCGAACTCGATGTAGGGCTTGCTTTCGTTGATCTCGGTCAACTGGGCTTGATAGTCCAGTCCCGGCGCGCCGTATTTCTCGACCATGAGCTTTGCCGTCTGTTCCGGATTTTTCAGCGCCCAGCCATGCGCGTCGATCGCGCCCTTGAGGAATCGCACAACCAGGTCCTTGTTGGCGGCGAGGAAATCTTCCCTGCCGTAGATCGTGCCGGTGGTTTCAGGGAGCCCGAGGTCCTGCGCATTCATGGCGTAGATCTCGACGCCGCGGGTCTTGAGCATCACGCCCTGATTGGTCTCGTAGCCGCAATAGCCATCGATCTGCCCGCTCACCAGCGCGGAGGGGTCCGGCGCCGACGGAACGATGTTGACGTCGGCAGGCTTCAGCCCCGCGTTCAGCATCATGTACAGAATGAGCGGCCGCCCTGACGTCGCCACCGCGATGGTCTTGCCTTTCATGTCCTGCGGCGTCTTGATCGGCGACTTCGCCAGGCTGATGACGCTGTAAGGGCTCTTCTGGAACACAGTGCCGATCACCTTGATCGGAATGCCCTTCTCCCTCGCAATGATGAGAGGACCGATCGGCCGGTCGCCGAGCTGCGACTGCCCGCTTGCCACATTGGCCACGGGGTCGACGTTGGGACCGCCCGAGACGAAGGTCGGCTCGGTTCCGAATTTCTTGAAGCTTCCCTGCTCGATGCCGGCGAAGAAGCCGCCATACTGGATGCTCTTGATCCAAGACAATTGGAACGACAGCGGCTTTCCCTGCTGCGCCAGGGCAGTTCCGAGACCCATCCAGGACGACGATGCAAGCGTGGTGGCCACGGCCGCGGACGCGCCGGCTTTCAACACGCGGCGTCGCGTGGGATCGACATTAAACTCCATCACTGCTCTCCGTTGGGGAATGGCTGCCAGAAACGATTGCCACGATAGCTAGCAAGCAGTGTGCCACCTCACTCCACGGCCGCGGAAAGCTGCGCCAATCCGCCGGCTCCGAGCAGCAACGCGAATTGTGCCGCGCTTTCACGGATGTGGGCGGCGAGCAGGGCTTCGGCCTGCCCGGCGTTCCTGGCCAGCGTCGCCTTGACGATGGCGCCATGACCGGACTTCAGCACCGGATGCCTTCCGCCGTGAAGCACTGCCAGCCGACGATAGCGATCGAAATGATCGTGCAGGATGGTGCAGAACGCGAGCAGGCGCGGCAGGCCGCAGGCCGCGATCAATGCCATGTGGTAACCGCGGTGCAACTCCTCCCATGCCTCGTCGATCAGCAGCTTTTCGCTGCGCGGCCGGCGGCTGAGGCGATGATGAGCGGCCAGAACACCAGCTTCCCAGGCATCATCGCCGTGCTCCATTGCAAAGCGCAGCGCCGTGGTTTCGATGCTGATCCGCGTCTGAGTGATGTCGCGCAGGTCGTCGGCGGAGGCCTGCGCGACGCGAAAACCGCGCTGCCCCTCCTGGACAACCAGACCGCGCCCCGCGAGGCCGGCCAGCGCTTCCCGCAGCGGGCTCATACTCACCTGATAGGCGTCGCACATCGTCTGCAGTCGCAGCTTGGCTCCCGGAGCCAATTGGCCGTTCAGAATGTCGGTTGCCAGGCGCGTATGAACCGCCTGGGCGAAGGTTCGGGATTCGTCCATCTGATCAGCTTTCATGGCATCGGCATTCGCTGGGCAATGGTCATGACGACACCGGATGCGAGGACCGGGGATTGCCAAAATAACAGGCAATAATGTGTGCAGAATACCAGTATTTGTGCAAAAGGTAAAAATTTCGAAATTTTTGCCGAGGGGTCATGGCACGATCTCTTCGATGCGGGCGGCCCAGTCCTGCAGGCCGGGATCGCGGTTGCGTTGCCGCCGCACCAGGCCCCGAACCTCCGCAAGAATCGGCGCCATGTCGAAGGCCACGATCCGGCCGCCCTCGACGATAAGCTTGCCGTCCACGATCACGGTGTCGACCGTCGCGCCGGTCGCCCCGAACACCAGTTGTGTCGCCGGATCATTGAGCGGAATCCAGGATGGTGCGCGCAGATCATGGAGAACGAGATCCGCCGGGGCG
>JAQGJF010000578.1 GCA_028290765.1 Tardiphaga sp. | reverse complement strand
GAAATGCTGCATCGCCTTGAGTGGGCGCAGCAGATATCGCGGCGGCGGCCTTACCGCTTCGCGGTCTCTTCGACGGCAAGTGCGTAGACGGCCTGGGCCCGTAAAATATGGTCGGTCAGGATCCGTTTGAGTTCGGTCTTCTTGCCGGTTTTGAACGCAGCCACGATCGCCTGGTGCTCGGCGAAGGAGGTGTCCTGTTCGTGCGAGCGCGGCACCGAGAGATGCGCGCGCAGCGCGGCGATGCGACCCGATACGGTTTTGAATGCGTTGACCAGATAGATGTTGCCGCAGTACCAAGACACTCCTGCGCTACGCCGAGGCAACCGGCAGCAGGTTCCACGTGAGGCTATCGGCGGCCTGACACACTCTGGCGGATGAGGCGTCTTGCTTCGGCTCCTCAGACGAGAGACCGTTCGGGCCGGTCCTTGAGATTCTTTGTGACTCTCAAACCATGTTTGCGAGCGAAGCGATCCAAATCGGAATCCAACAATTCGAGCGGAGCCTCGATGCGGTTCCACTCATCGTTCGTGCCTTACCAGCCACCGTTTGCCACATTCCGTTCCAAGATGATGGCTTCGCTGAGCCGCAGCAAAGCGGACATCGGATGCGAACCTCGTTCGTTTTTTACACTCGGAACCTTGCGCAGCCCGGCGCAATTCGAATCCAGGGCATGTAAGCACCGACAGATCATGCACTTGCGATGTATTAATTGCGATCGATCCTGTGTTCGCGCGCATGACAATCGCACTATCCGGCACGTGGATTGCCGCGAACAAACATCAGCCCAACATTTGACGGATTGACGATTCAAGATCGACAGCGGCGCATCAAAGTTCCACCTGTCGAGTTCATCCAACCAAAAGTTCCAGAGCTGAATTTTCGAGGCGCGCGTTTTTCGATCTTCGCAGGATCGTCGCGCGCGCAGCGAGAGCGCTCGTGCGTGCCTTCGCGTCCTTGCCGTTACCGGATCGGACCGGCGCGGCGACAAAGAGCAGTGACAGATAAAAGGAGGATTCAAATTGTCTCAAACGGTCAGCAACAAGCCAGCCAGCGACTCCGCCGCCTTCACTGATTTGCATTCGCGATAACGCCGGAGGAACCGGACCATGACTTTCCTCGGATCGGACTTCCTCATCAATTCCACCACCGGCGGCGAACAGGATCATTCCACGCAGACCGTGCTCTCCGATGGGCGCGTTCTGGTGACCTGGATGTCATCCGAAGCCGGCGACGACGGCAGCACTTCCGTGGACATTCGCGGTCGAATCCTCGGGCTGGACGGCACGCCGACCGGGTCGGACTTTTTGATCGACCCCACCGCGCCCGGCGATCAGGGCTATCCCACGGTCACCGCGCTGCCGGACGGACGCGCCTTCGTCGCATGGCAGTCCCCCACGCCAGGCAACGACGGAGACGACATCCGCGGGCGCATCATCAACACCGACGGCAGCGCGAGCGCGCCCGACTTCATCGTCAATAGTTTCACCGATGGCTCGCAATTGGGCCCGGTGGCGACGGTGCTCGCCGATGGACACATTCTCGTCACCTGGGACAACGCCTACGATCCGGTCCCGAACCGCTTCAGCTATCCGCTCGACGTGGAAGGCCGCGTTCTCAATACCGGTGGCACGCCCGCCAGTCCGGAATTCACCGTCAACACCACCGTCTATGGCAACCAGTCCGGCCCCGATCCGGTGGCGCTGCCCGATGGGCGCGCCTTCGTCACCTGGACGTCGTACAATCCGGACGGCGGTCTCACTGACACCTATGCACGGTTCCTCAACGCCGACGGCACCGCCAACTCGCCCGACTTCGTTCTCCAGCCCAACCAAGGCGGCGTCGGCGTCACGGCGCTTGCGGACGGGCGCATGCTGCTCACCTGGGCCTCGGGTGACGTTCATGCCCGCTTCCTGAATCCCGACGGCAGCGCCGACGGTCCCGAATTCATGGTCAATTCGACGACAGAGGGTGATGCACTGCTTGCATCGGTGACGACGCTTCCCGATGGGCGCACTTTCGTGGTCTGGGCCACCTACGATATCGCGAAAGGCTATGACCTCTACGGACGCCTGCTGAATGCCGACGGCACGATGAGCGACCCGGACTTCATCGTCAATTCTGCGATCGGCCTCACCGAATTCTATCCGTCCGTGACGGCACTTGCCAACGGGTCGGTGCTGGTGACCTGGACGAGTTCCGGTACCACCGGCAATCCCGGCGGCATCCATGGTCGTCTCCTGGCGTTCGACCATGTCATCGAAGGCACGCCGGCGAACGACATCATCCAGGGAACGGCCGGCGACGACGTGATCCACGGCTTCGGCGGTCGGGACGCGATCTTTGCTCGCGCCGGCAACGACATTATCTATGGCGACGATGGCAACGACGCCCTCACCGGCGGCACCGGTGACGATCATCTCTTCGGCGGAGCCGGCAATGATCAGATGTGGGGCAATCGCGGCAACGATATCTTCGATGGTGGAGCGGGGGCCGACATCTTCGCCGGCGGGGCCGGCATCGACGCCGTCCGCTACGATACCTCGCCGGCGGGCGTCCACATCGACCTGACGCTCAACACCGCCGGTGGCGGCGATGCCGAATGCGACAGTTTCAATTCGATCGAGACCATCATCGGCAGCCGCTTCAACGACACCATGATTGGCGACGCCGGCGCCAACACGCTCGAAGGCGGCGGCGGCATCGACGCCCTGTTCGGCCGCGATGGCAACGATACGCTTGACGGCGGCGAAGCTCATGACTTCCTGACCGGCGGACGCGGCAACGACGTTTTGCATGGCGGCGCCGATAATGACCTGCTCTGGGGCAATGCGGGCAACGACACGCTGGATGGCGGAACCGGCGCGGATGTTCTCGCCGGCGGCGCCGGCGTCGACACCGCCGACTACAGCGCCTCGTTCGCTGCCGTCACCGTCGATCTCTCGACCGGCACCGGCCATGGCGGCGATGCCGAGGGCGACCGGCTGTATTCGATCGAGAACGTCATCGGCAGCGCCTTCGACGACACGCTGATCGCCGGCACCGCCGGAAACCGCCTGGTCGGGGGCGCCGGCGCGGACACTTTCGTCTTCAAGACGATTGCGGACAGCCCGCTGGGAGCGCCCGATACGATCGCGGACTTCTCGTCGGCGCAATTCGACCAGATCGACCTGTCGGCGATCGATGCCAACAGCAACGTCGCCGGCGACCAGGCCTTTTTCTATATCGGCGCCGACGCATTCTCCCATACCGCGGGCGAACTGCGCTTCGCTAATCATCTCCTGCAAGGCGATGTGAATGGCGACGGCGTGGCCGACTTCAGCATCCGCGTCAACGCCGATTCGCTTGAAGCCACCGACTTCAGCTCCGTTGCGTTTGCCGGGCCCGAATTCACCATCAACACAACGACGGACAAGGAACAGGTCAATCCGAACGAGACCGTGCTGTCCGACGGACGCACGCTGGTGACGTGGTCCTCGTCGCTGGAGACCGCCACGACCGAGGCCTTCGAAATTCGCGGCCGCTTTCTCGACACCAACGGCACGCCGTCCGGCGCCGATTTCGTCATCAACACGACGCCGACGGCGGACATCAACTGGCCCGCGATTACGGCGCTGACCGATGGCCGCGCCTTCGTCTCCTGGGTTTCCTTCATTCCGGC
>JAQGJF010000559.1 GCA_028290765.1 Tardiphaga sp. | reverse complement strand
CCCAGCACGCCGCCGGCGCCGGCGATTCCCGCGCCGAGGCAAAACACCAACGTGAACAGCTTGGCGACCGGAATCCCGACGGCGCGCGCCATCTGCATGTCGTCGACGCCGGCGCGGATCATCGCGCCCACTCTCGTTCGCTCCAGCAGGAAATACAGCGCAATGGCGGTGGCGACGGCGCAGCCCACCAGCACCAGCCGGTAGGTCGGAAACACGAAGCCGAACACGCGGGTCGGCGCTTGCAGGCTGGAAGGCGTCGGGATCGGGATCGGATCGCCACCCCACAACACCAGGCAGGCGTCGGAGATGATGAACGACATGCCGAGCGTGACCAGCACCTGTCCGAGCGGATTGGTCTTCAGGCGCGTCAGCACCAGCCGTTCGAACAACCCGCCGAGCGCGGCGACGGCGAGGCCGGCGCCCAGCGCGGTGACCCAGATGTTGAGGCCTTCATAGGAGCGCAGCGCCGTCGCGCCGAAATAGGCGCCGAGCATGAAGAAGGCGCCATGCGTCAGATTGGCCAGCCGCATCAACCCGAAGATCAGCGAGAATCCGGACGACAGCAGAAACAGCAAACCTCCGAGCGACAGGCTGTTGAGGCCCTGGATGATCCAAAACTGCATCTGCCACCGATTCTGTGCGGAAAGTCGCGGGGGCTGGCCCCGCGACAGACGCGAGCGTTAGTTTTCCAGATTTTTGGCCGGCGGGAAGTCACGCGAATAGACCGGGTTCTTCAGGAACTCGGCCCTGTCGTAGGTCCAGAACTGGCTGACACTGGGATAGGTCTTGATGACGGAATTCACCAGCCGTCCGTCGCTTCGCGTGACCTTGCGGATGTAGGCGTCGCCGACGACGTTGCCGAGATCGTCGAACTTCACCGGACCGCGAATGGTGTCGACATTGTCCGACTTGATCGCCGCCATCAGCGCCTTCTTGTCTTCGGCCTTGCCGCCGGTCGTCTTCAGGGCGGCTTCCAGCACCTGGCCCGCGACATAGGTGCCGCCGGCGTAATAGCCCGGATCGTATTTGAACTGCTTGCGGAACGCCGGCGCAAACGCCTTGTTGGACTTGTTATCGAGTTCGGCCGAATACCAGCTGGTGGTCAGGATGCCGAGCGCTTCGTCGCCCATGTTGCGCAGCACGGATTCGTCCAAAGCCGTCATGCCGCCGATCACGGCCATCTTGTCCTTCAGGCCGTATTCGATGAACTGGCGCAGGAAGCGGAAGCCGTTGGAGCCGGCGGTGCCGAGGAAGATGGCGTCGGCGCTTTTGACCTGCGCGACATAGCTGCCGTAATCCGGGGTCGAGAGCGGCGTGAAGATCTTCTGGATGATCTTGCCGCCATTGTCCTCGAACACGCGCTGGAAGCCGGCGCACATTTCGTGGCCATAGGCGAAGTCGTCGGCGATGGTGACGATCTTCTTGTATTTCAGTTCCTTGGCGGAGTATTCCGCGAGCGGATAGGCGCATTGCGCCGCGGTCGCGGTCAGCCGCACGAACCACGGGCTCGGGTGACGCTGCGTCATGTCTTCCGCCGCGGCGACGCCCAGCGTCGGCATACCCTTCTCGGTCAGATAATCGGCAATCGCCAGCGCCTCGAAGGCGGCGAGCGGCCCGATCAGGCAGTGGATGTCGTTCTTTTCGATCAGCTCCTGCGCCTTGGTGCGCGCGGTGGCGGGAACGCCGGCGGTGTCGGCGACGATCAGCTCGATCTTGCGGCCGGCCAGCGTGTTGTCGCGCTCCTTGAGAAACATGTTGAGCGCGAGCTCCATGTCGATGCCGCCCGAGGCCAGGGGCCCGGTCTTGGCCGCCAGCAAACCGACACGCACCGGCCCGCTGCCTTGTCCGAACGCCAGACCCGGGGCCGCCATGCTGGCGATACCTGCGCCGGCGACGCCGCCGACAAAATGCCTTCGCGTTATCGTCATTTGGTCCTCCCGGGACTGTCCGATTGTGATGTTCGAGTTTATTGTTTTGTTTGCCGGCCATTTATCCGCCGGAATTTATAAATGATCAAGTGATAAGTAGGTCAGCGGCGAACCGCCGCAACAAAATCGAGCAGCTTGCGGTTCGGCGGGCCGAAAGGCGCGGGATAACGATTGATGCAGTGCGGTAAGCGGCGCGCTTCCGAGCGCGCCGGCACGATCTCACTTCGCGACGATGGTCTTCTTCAACACTTCGAACACCGCGGCGGTGTCCTGGTCGCCCAGCCCCATCGACATCGCTTCGGTGTAGACCGGCTGCGTCAGCGTGAACAGCGGCGTCGCGCAGCCGACGTCGTCGGCGAATTCGGCGATGATCGCCATGTCCTTTTTCCAGGTCGACACCTTCATCGTCGCCGGTTCGTACACCCGCTCGACCATCATCGGCGCCCGCATCTGGAACATCCGCGAGCCGCCGGCGCCGGGGCCGACCATCTCGACCACCTTTTGCGGATCGAGCCCGGCGCGCTCGGCCAGCACCATGGCTTCGGCGGTGGCGACATTGTGGATCGCCACCAGATGATTGGCGACGAACTTCATCCGGCTGCCATTGCCGAACCGGCCGAGATCGGCGCTCTGCTTGGCGAAATCCGCAAACAGCGCCATGCAGCGCGCAATCGCATCGCTGTCGCCGCTGGCATAGACCACGAGATCGCGGGTCTTGGCCTGCGCGCCGGTGCCGCTCAACGGGCAATCCAGCGCGACATGGCCAGCCTGCTTCAAGGTGTCTTCGAACCGCAGCTTATCGGCGATGGTCAGCGTCGAGAGCTCGACCACGATGCGCGGTGTCTCGCCGGAAGCGGCAATGTCGCGCGCGACGGCATCGGCCGCCGCGGGACTCGGCAGGCTGGTCATGATGATTTCGGCGTCGCGCGCCACCTGCGCCACATCCCCGGCAATCGTGACCTTCGCCTGCGCCAGTTCGGCGCGCCTCGCCGCATCGATGTCGAAGCCGATCACGGTCCAGCCACGCTCGACCAGGTTGCGGGCGATCGCGCTGCCCATGATGCCGAGGCCGACCATTCCGACCGTCTTGCCAACCGTCTTGTTCATGAACGCCTCGTTCCCTCGGTGCCGGGCTCTGCTGGCCCGCTTGCTTGAATAACTAATGATCAGACGATAAACAAACCCTGGCGGCACTTCAATCGGGGTCTCGCAGCTTTCCTCGCGCCACGCGACCGAATGAGCGATGAACCGTACATGACCGTATCAAGCAACCTTGCCATCATGGTGGCTCCCAATGGAGCCCGCAAAACCCATGCCGACCACCCGAATCTGCCGATCACGATCGATGAAATCGCGTGCGACGCAGTGGAATGCCACTCGGCGGGGGTGCAGGCGATCCATGTCCATGTGCGGGACGACCAGGGACGCCATTCCATCGACGCGTCGCGCTACCTCGCCACCACCGATGCCATTCGGCGTCTCGCCGGGCCTGACCTGATCGTGCAGATGACGACCGAGGCGGTTGGACAATTCACCCCGGTCGAGCAGATCGCTTCGGTGCGCGCCGTGCGCCCCGAAGCCGTCAGCATCGCGGTGAAGGAACTGGTTCCGGACACCAACGCGGAAAGCGCTGCAGCGGATCTCTATGGCTGGGCGCTGGAGAACAAAATCGCGGTGCAGCACATCGTCTATGCGGCCGACGAGTTCGACCGGCTGCTCGACCTCGTCGCGCGCGGCATCATTCCGGGTAAGCGTCATTCACTGATCTTCCCGCTGGGCCGCTACGTCGCCAATCAGGAAAGCGATCCGTCCGAACTCG
>JAQGJF010000535.1 GCA_028290765.1 Tardiphaga sp. | reverse complement strand
AATGTATCTGGGTCGCCACTACCGCGAGTATGGAGAAGGCAATGAGCGAAGACGATGTCGCAGGCGTCGACCACTACGAAGGAGCTGCAGCGGGGTGGGGCGCTCTGAAGGCCGTGGCAGACGCCATTCGGGGTCAGAAGGCCATCGTAAAAGAGACACACGGTTTGCTGCGCATGAACCAGCCGCACGGGTTCGATTGCCCCGGCTGCGCCTGGCCCGATCCAAAACATACCTCGTCGTTCGAGTTCTGCGAGAACGGAGCCAAGGCTGTCTCATGGGAGGCGACGGCCAAACGGACGACGCCGGAGTTCTTTGCCGCGCATACGGTCAGCGAACTCTGGTACCGGTCGGACTTCGACCTTGAGAATGAGGGTCGTCTGACGCACCCGATGGTCTACGACCGGACAATCGATCAATACCAGCCGATTTCGTGGGACGAGGCGCTGACGAAGATCGGCGCCGCGCTCCGTGCGTTGCCGCACCCCGACATGGCGGAGTTTTATACCTCCGGTCGGGCCTCCAATGAGGCTGCTTTCCTCTATCAGCTCTTTGCGCGGGAATACGGAACCAACAACTTTCCCGATTGCTCGAACATGTGCCACGAGGCGACGAGCGTCGGCCTGCCGGAATCGATCGGTGTCGGCAAGGGAACGGTGACCCTGGAGGATTTCGATCATTGCGACGCGGTGTTTTGCATCGGCCACAATCCCGGCACCAATCACCCGCGCATGCTGACAACGCTGCGCGAAGTCTCAAAGCGGGGAGCGCCGATTGTCGTGCTCAACCCGCTCCGCGAGCGCGGTCTGGAGCGGTTTACGTCGCCGCAGCACCCTGCGGAGATGCTGACGCTCAGCTCGACACCGATCGCATCGACTTACTACCTGGTGAAGGTCGGCGGCGATATCGCAGTGCTGAAGGGAATCATGAAGACCGTCTTGGCACTCGATGCGAAAAGTCTTGCCGAAGGCGGCAAGGGTGTTCTCGACCGTGAATTCATCGCGAGCCACACAACCGGAATCGAGGAGCTCCTGGCTGATCTTGATGCGACGTCCTGGGAGGCGATTGAGGAGGCCTCAGGTCTGTCGCGATCAGATATCGAGTTCGTCGGCAATATCTACGCCAAAGCAGAGCGGGTCATCATCAACTACGGCATGGGGATCACCCAGCATCGTCACGGTACCGGCAATGTGCAGCAAATCGCCAATCTGCTGATGCTCCGCGGCAATATCGGGCGCAAGGGCGCCGGCATTTCGCCGCTGCGCGGCCATTCGAATGTGCAGGGAGATCGAACCGTCGGAATCACGGAAAGTCCGGACGACGCGCTCCTGGACGGATTAGCTCGCGTCTTCGGCTTCGAGCCGCCACGCAACAAGGGTCACAATGCGATCGAAGCGGTCGAGGCGATCCGGGATGGGCGATCGAAGGCCCTGGTCTGCCTCGGCGGAAACCTTGCTGTCGCGATGTCCGATCCGCAAGTTACATTCAAGGCGATGCGGAATCTCGATCTCGCGGTGCATATCGCCACCAAGCTCAATCGCTCCCATCTGCTGCTCGCGAAACAATCCCTCATTCTTCCGTGCCTGGGGCGTACGGAGCTTGATGTTCAGGCGACCGGCCCCCAGTCGGTCACCGTGGAAGATTCAATGTCTATGGTCCACGCCTCGCGCGGCGGACTGAAACCCGCCTCCGCGCATCTCAAATCGGAACCGGCAATTATCGCGGAGATGGCGCTGGCGACGTTGCCGAACACGCGGGTCGGATGGGCTGAGCTGGTTTCCGACTACGCAAAGATCCGCGATTCCATCGAGGCGGTCTTTCCGGCATTTGCAGACTTCAATGCGCGCGTCAAGAAGCCGGGTGGATTTCGGCTGTACGTTGCTGCATCGGAACGTGAGTGGCTGACACCGACGAAGAAAGCCAATTTCCTTGTCTATCACGGCCTCGATGAAGATCCGCGTGCGGCCAACCATGAGGCGCTCACGCTAACGACAATCAGAAGTCATGATCAGTATAACACGACGATCTACGGCATGAATGATCGCTATCGCGGCATTACGGGGCGCCGAGACGTTGTGTTTGTCAACGAGCGCGACCTCTCCAGTCGCGGACTGAAGCATGGCGATCTCGTCGATATTACAGTCGTGCCCGATGCGGAATCGAACCCGGGCAAGCGTGCCATGCACAACCTGACGGCAGTCGCATACAATATCGCCGAAGGTTCAATCGCGACCTACTATCCGGAATCCAACGTACTGGTCGCACTCGATCATTACGATGTCAAATCCGGGACGCCTTCCTACAAATCGACACCGGTCCTGATCCGCGCTTCGGGAAGCTGAGACGCCAGATCTCCACCGTTGACCAGGACAGTGAAAGGTCAACCCGCGGAGGACTGCACAAGGTTGCCCGCTCGCAGGCGCCCCTCGTAAAACGCCATTGGGTCGGTAAATCCGTTTTTAATGGCTTTCGTCAGTCTAGCACTCGATATCGGGTGAGGGGCTAGGCCACAAAAGGAGAGAGAATATGAAGGCAAGTTACAAGATGGCCGCCATGTCGGCGGCGGTTTTTTCGACGTTCGCAATCATCGGAATGGCAGGCTCGGGCGCGGCTATGGCGGCGGCGCCGGATAACGGACCAAACGACGCATATTGCTTGAATGATATTGCGTCGGGTTCGCCCTGGTGCGGCTATGCGACGTTTCAGCAGTGTGAAGAAAGCGCTTCAGGCATAGGTGCGGATTGCGTTGCCAACTCGTTCGGCGGGGAAGACCGCTCCGCCTATAGCGCTCGTAAGCATACCTCCAGGTAAAGCGGGCGAAGAGATACCCAGATAAGCCCGGAACGGTTACGACCGTTCCAGCTCGGCATCCGCATTTGATCAGGCTCGGATGTACCGGGAATAAGCTCAAGAGTGTCGGCACGTCATGCTCTGAATACATCGAGCAACTCATGATGAAACCTGCCCGAATCGTTCATCGTCAGATTTGGCGGAAAAGCGGTCTCAGCGCCGGAATACGCTCGGTTCCGGAAGAGACCGCCATCGCGTTGACATATAATGGTGGAACCCATGCGGTAATGATGGCGACGCCGCAAGACTTGGAGGACTTCGCAATCGGCTTCAGCCTGAGCGAGGGCGTCATCAGCTCGGTCGCCGATATCCAATCGTTAGACATCGTGCGTCTCGTTGACGGGGTCGAGCTGCGGATGTGGCTCAGTGGATCAAAAGCCGATCGTCTGCACGAGCGGCGGCGGCATGTTGCGGGACCGACGGGCTGCGGATTGTGCGGAATCGATTCAATCACGGAAGCCATGCGTCCCGCGGCTGTGATCGGGCACGGCCGTCGATTTACCTCGGAGCAGATCATGACTGCCATGCAGAGCCTGCCGTTGCTTCAAAAGCTCAACATGGAAACGCGCGCGGTTCACGCCGCGGCGTTTTGGAATTTCAAGAGCGGCATCGTTGCCTTGCGCGAGGACGTTGGTCGTCATAACGCGCTCGACAAGCTTTCGGGCGCGCTTGCGCGTGGGTTCGTTGTGGCGGGTGAGGGAGTCGTACTTCTTACCAGCCGGGTTTCGGTGGAAATGGTGCAGAAAAGCGCCGCCATCGGCGCATCCGTGATGGTCTCGGTTTCGGCGCCGACAGCGCTGGCCATTCGCATGGCGGATGCGGCAGGTATCACGCTTGCCGCCATTGCACGCGCGGACGGCTTCGAGGTGTTTACGCACCCGTTTCGAATTTCTTCGGGAGGCGTTGCCGTGTCGCCTGTCGGTGAAGGCTCTGCTCAAAGTACAAAACTCCAGCAAGCAGGCATTTGATCATGAAGATTGGTATCGTCGGTGCGGGAAAGGTTGGCGGTGCGTGTGCGCTTGCAGCCGTGGTTCGCGGCAGCGCCCGAAATGTCGTCATGGTGGATCGAACCCGGGAACGCGCCAGGGCGGTCGCAACCGATCTTCGTTACGGAACGCCGCTTTGCCCCAAGGCGACGGTTGTGGATGGCGACTACGCCGACTTGGCGGAAGCAGCGCTGGTGATGGTTACGGCCGGTATCAACGAAAAGGCCGGCGGGGCCACGGATCGTAGCGATCCCGCGGGTAGGCTGCGGCTGCTGGACAAGAATGCGGAGATCTATCGCGACATCGTGCCACGCATCGTCCGTGCAGCACCTGGCGCTGTGATATTGGTTGTGACCGATCCTCCCGACCCCCTCGCTGATATTGCTCGCATGAGTGCAGGTCATGATCGCGTGTTGAGCACCGGCACTTTCCTGGACAGCCTGCGGTTCCGGGTTCACCTGGCACAGTATTTTGATGTCGATGCCAATCAGGTCGAGGCACAGGTCATTGGAGAACATGGGATCTCGCAGGTTTTCCTGTGGTCGACTGCGCGCATCGCGGGTGTACCGATCAGCACGCTCGTCAAGCGGCGCGGCGAAACCATGGATAGCCTGCGCGAGCAGGTCGAGCAGAGCGTTCGTTATGCCAATATCACGATTATCGAAGGCAATGACGCGAGCCAGTTTGGTATCGGCATCGTCGCGGCTCGTATCGCGGAGATGGTTCTTCGCGACGAGCGGGCAGTTATACCAATCGGAAGCTACCAAGAGAGGTTTGGTGTTACGCTGTCGCTTCCAAGCATTGTCGGGCGAAGTGGCGTAGTCCAGACCTTCGAACCGGAGATGTCACCTGAAGAGCAACGGGCGCTGGAATTGGGTGCGGCCAGTCTAAGTAAATCGGAAAAGAGAACGTGAGGCGGTCGCGGGCGGAACAATGACGTTCTACTTGCTCGCGGCAGGCGGGGATTGCCCACTCGGCAGATTGGGGGCGACACGTTGCAGGTTGCTGTTCCCATCGCCTGGGAGCGGAAGATCACGACAATCCATCGCGTAGACCAACTCTCCCTTTGCCGTTTTTCCGATCGGCAGACACTTTGCTGGGCTGCCGATACTCTCCATTGCAGGTCCGGGAGAAAGATTCGGAGTCTGCGCCACTGCCGGTGACGTGAACAGAAAGAATGCTGTCGCCAACTTTCTCATTTTGGCTCCCAATAAGCGGACTCCAGAGGCGTAACCGTGACCGCATCGGCCCGGGCGAATACGGGGCTGCACGGCATAGACCGGGCCGCCGCAACGATCGAAAGGTGCCGCATGGAGTGCTCCGATATGATCGGAGGTGGTCGATTTATGCGGCGATCCGATCGGGCGGCGCCATGAACTCCGGTCCAACCGGATCCTTGATGGTCTCATCGAGAATCTTGTCGATATCGGCCATTGCCGAACTGTCGATGCGCCAACCCATGACTTCGCCAATCGGTGACAACTGGTCTGGCCGGCGCGCGCCCCATAATGCGATATTTGCGTCACCACGATCGAGGACCCAGCGCGCGGCAAGATGAATCACGCGCCTGCCGTAACGCTCGCGCGCAAAACGGTCCAGTTTTTCGACCGCAGCGAGATATTGCTCGAAGCGGGGCGCTTGAAATTTCGGATCGCTCTTTCGCAGGTCGTCTCCGTCAAAGGAGCTCGCTCTCGTCATGCGGCCGGACAGCAATCCGCGACACAGAGAGCCGTAGGCCAGAACGGCCACGTTGTGATCCCCGCAATAGGGTAGCACGTCGTGCTCGATCGCGCGCTCGAACAGGTTATAAGGCGGCTGAGAGGCGTGCAGCGGTGCTGTGGCGCGAAATTCGTCCATCTGCGCCGGACTGAAATTACTGACCCCAATGGCGCGAATCTTTCCAGCGCGGTGCAACTCGTCTATCGCGCCGGCGATTTCGGCGATAGGCGTATTCGGATCGGGCCAATGTACCTGGTAGAGATCGATGACGTCGGTCTGCAGGCGACGCAGCGAATTTTCGACTTCCTCGACAATTCGTTTTTTGCTAGCACTGCGAAACGGTTTGCCATCCTTCCAGTCAAGGCCGACCTTGGTTGCAATGACGGCTCCCTGGCGGCGGCCATTTGTTGCCAGCGCTTTTCCGACGATTTCTTCCGATCGCCCAAAGCCGTAGACGGGCGCCGTATCGATGAGATTGATGCCACTGTCCAGCGCAGCATGGATGGTGCGAATGGCTTCCTTCTCGTCGCTGCCGCCCCACATCCAACCGCCGATTGCCCAGGTTCCAAGCGCAATGCGCGATACCGAAAGCGAGGTGTTCGGAATTTTGACGAATTCCATTGCGACCAGCGGCGTCTCGATATGTTTCATGCTCGATCCCTGCTATGGCGAATTCGTGCGCCTCGGATGGCTCCCGAACCTTGTTATGAAACATGAGCACGCAGGATCGGGAATGCGATTAAAAACGGATTCATGAACCGCTGTTAACGGCAGTGGATACCGGCAAAGCTGCCGCGCGCAGCGAAAGCGCTGAGCGGCAGCCGATCAATGAAGGCCGGAGGTTTGGACCGGACCGACTGGCGTATTTAACGCAGCCCTGTCTCTTGCAACATCGATGAAAATCTGGTGTCCGCAATTTTTGTCATCGGCAAGATCGCCAGGGCGGTGCTGATCATCGCCAGCGCGAGCAGCAGGCCGCACATGATCGAAAGGTACCATGGACATGTTTGCATGTGGTTGTCCCCTTGAGGCAGCGCATACCGCGATGGATGTCGCGGCGCGCGGGTTGAAGTTTCGAGTCCGGCGCGCAACGACGGACGCGCATTCGCGAGACCTGTTGGCTCGCAAATGACGCGACGTTCAGGGAGCTTGCGCCGCGAATTCCTGGTCCGACATCGATGACTCGTCGGGGACCCGTATCTGAATCACGCCATGATTGGTGCCCTGGTGGCAAGCGTTACACGCGGCAGTGAGATCGTCGTAGGCTTTGGCGAAGCCCGCGCTGTCTCTGGCCTGGATCGCCTTGCGGAGATCCGCGAAGGGTTGCGCCGTCACCGAATTGATCATGTCCTGAAGCGGAATATCACCTGCGGTGGGATGAGCGCGACCGAGGCGATCGAAGGCCCCTTTCAAATTGCCGAGTTCGTAGGCGGCGAAAGGCCAGTTCTGTTTCTGCGCGGCGAGCCAAAGCCTGATATGCCGGGGCTGGATCGTTGCGATCATGAAATCGCTGATGCTTGGAAGATAGCTTGTCTCTTTGGACGGCGACGCGGACTCCGCGTCCGCGGCTCCGGTTGCCGGAAAGATCGTCAGAGCGGCGCAAAATATCGCCAGCGCGACAAGCAGGCCGGATGCGATCGAAGCGTGCCATGGATATCTTCGCATGTTGCTGTCCCTACAGTCTTCGCGTTAGCTTACAGCCGACCGATCGTTACGGCAGCTGCGCCTGCACCAGCGGGCCGGGCTTTTCCGCCGTGCCTTCCGCGATCACCAGATAGCGCCGCGGCGAATGGTCTTCGCCGTGCACGATCTGCCGGATCGAGCCGACGGCGTTCACGATCGCCGAGCCGGCCGGATTGGTCATGAAGGCCGCGAGCGGTTCGAGCTTGCCGCTGCCATTGGCGCGCTCCGACAGCGCCAGCACATAGGGGTGTTTCGGCTGCAGGCCGGTGACCGCGGCTTCGAGGACCTGCGTCAGCCCCTGATCGAACAGCGAAACGCTGGTCGGTGCCTTCTCGCCAATGGCGGCACGGGTGCCAGGCGCGATCAGTTCCAGATGAGTCACCTGTCCGGCGAGACCCAGCGGCTGCAGACCCTGCTTGCCGTCGCCTTCAGGGACGGCGTTGGGAACGTAGGTGATGGCCTGCGGGGCCTGGCCGATCGGACTGGTCGCGATGACCTTGTTGGTCAGCGTATCGATGGCGGTGAGGGCGTCGGCATTTTCCAGCCCGACATAGACCCGGCTGCCGTCTCCCGACGGCCAGATGCCATGCGGAAGCTTGCCGACCGGAATGGTCGCCACCTGCGAGAAATCGTCGGTGCGGAAAACCTTGACCTCGTTGGTTCCGCCGACGGTGATATAGGCGAAGGTGCCGTTGGCGTTATGCGCGAAGTTGACATGATTGCTGATCGGACCGGTATCGATGGTCTTCAGCACCGCGAAAGGCGGCTGCGCATCGAACACCATGGTCTTGCCGGTGTCCTTCAGCGTGAACCAGACCTGCTTGCCGTCCGGCGTCGCCGCGATGTTCGGACAGAACGGGCTGTCCTGCTTGACGTGTCCGACGATCTGGTGGTCGGCGACGGTCACGACCACGGTCTCGGGGTTGAACGACGAACAGACGTAGCCGTATTTGCCGTCCGGCGAGAAGATCTGCATGCCCGGACCGGCCGGCACCTTGATCCGCTGTTTCTCCTCGAAGGTCTTGCCGTCCAGCACCGCGACGTAATCCTCGCCGCGAACCGTGACCCAGACCTCACTGCCGTCGGGCGTGAAGAACGCCTCATGCGGCGAACGGCCGACATAGGTCGTGTGCTTCACCGCGTTGGTCGCGGTGTCGATGAAGGTCACGGAGTTGCTGCCGATCGACACCACCGCGATGGTCTTGTGGTCCGGCGAGAAACCCATGCCGTGCACCAGCACCTGCCCCTTGTAGAGCGGGCTGAAGTTGCCGGGCTGCGGATCGCCGAGCCGGATCACCCCGACCAGTTTGTTGTCGGCGGGATCGGTGACGGAGATGGTGTTGGAAAATTGCTCGGCGGTATAGACCCGGTCGCGGTGGCTGACCGGAATATCCGGATCTGAAGCGGCGCCGGGCGCCTGGCCGGCGGCCGCGGGCGCCATGCTGGTCACCAGTGCGGAGCCGGCAAGAAATGCCAGCGCGACGAAAGCCTGCTTCATCGTGAACCCCTGTTTTATTTTGACGGTTGGGACATCGAATCGTGAGCCATCGCGTCATGAGACATGTTCATCGCGCCATGGGACATCGGAGTCTCGCTCACGGCGCCAGCCGGCGGAGGCGTGGGCTGGGTCGGCGAGGCCACGGAAGGCGGCAGCGGTTCGCCGACCGCAAGGCGCATCGCCGGGATCTCCTGCTGCTGGGTGACGATGATTTCCTGCGCAATGCGGCGAAGCTGCTCGTTGTGGCCGTAGCGAAGCTCGGCCAGCGCCATGTCGATCGCGCCTTGATGATGCGGCACCATCATGGCGACGAAATCGCGATCGACGTCACCGGTCGGTGTGACCTCCATGTCCGCCATCATCTTGTTCATCGCGACCTCGTTTTCGCCGAGGAACGGCGCCTCGGCGGAAATCGCGGCCGGATCGACGGCGGCCTTGCGCTCCAGCTTGGCCTTACGAAACTCGGGCGACGGGGTCGGTCCGTGCGCCAGCGCAAGAGAACTCGCGGCCAGCACGAGCGTCGTGCTCAGCGAGATCGTGCTCTGCCGAATGAAAGGTCGAAAAAACAGTGCCATGGCGCGTCACCCGAGGTTCACATTCCACAGAACGGTCAACCGACCATCCCTACGAGAACATCTCGGGGTGGCGGCGTCATTTCAATTAAAAAGGAATTTAGCATCCAAGCGGCGCGCCGCGAGCAATGATAAGCTCACGGAAAATCACGAAGGAGTGTGTGGCAGTCGATAGACGGCAGTAGCACCAGTCGAGATAATGGGCTGACTGTCATAGGCCCGTCATGATACCGAAAGTTCATCACATCGAGAGTTCGTCCCAGAATTCGAGGATCGGTGATGCCAGCGCATCCGGGCGATCTTCCGCGAAAAACAGTCTGGCGTCCTCGACCTCCACGACGCGCTTCGCCCCCGGGATGGTGTCCTTCAGCCAATATGCCCATTTCCTGTCGAAGAAGATATCCTCAAGACCCCACACGATCAGCGTGGGTACTTCGAGGGTCTTGAGCGCGGCGTGAATGGCGACGGTTTGCGCATTGTCAAAACCCAGCCAATACCGCTCGAAGGCTTCGATGCGCTGCTTCGAAGCCAACAGCGGCTGCAGATAGAGCCGGATCACTTCATCGGTCAGGACGCCGGGATCGGCGTAACTGCGAAACAGCGGCACGGACTCGCCTTTGGCATAGCGCTCGCGCGCGAGATCGGGACGGTCAAGCGTGGGTTGAAAGATCGGCGCAAGCGTTCCGTTTCTCGAATGCTCCATCAGCGGCAGGACCTGCGGCGGCGGCCACCCATCATGGACGTCGCAATTGGTCAGCACGAGCGACGTCAGCCGGCTCGGGTGGTGCGCGGCGAAGATCTGCGCGATGGCGCCGCCGCTGTCGTTGGCAATCAGGTCGACCTGTTCAATCCCGAGCGCGTCCAGAACCTCGGCGATCATGCCGGCCTGGGCCGTGAAAGAGACATCCTGCGACCGCCCGATTTCACTGTAGCCCAGCCCCATCAGGTCGATGGCGATGCAGCGGCGCCGATGCCGAAGGCGGTCGATGACATGGCGCCAGTGATATCCGTTGAGCGGGACGCCGTGGACAAAGAGCGCGGCCGGTCCCTGTCCGGTCTCGAAATAGGCGATGCGTCCGGACTTGACCTCGGCGAAGCGGCGGTTCGCATGAAAGTTCGCAATATCCACGGGTGGTGGCTCCGTTGGTGTGGAGGCCGATGGTGGACGGATCAGCCGCGCCGCGCTGTCACGATCTTGCGCAATTCGGCGACCTCTCCGGCCGTTTTCAGCCGCCGCAGCGCTGCCGGGGTACAGCCGAAGAAGTCCCTGAAACGGGCCGTAAAATGGCTATGGCTGGCAAATCCGGCATCAAGCGCGATGGCCGTGAGATCGCCGCCACGGTCGAGAACGGCGTCCAATGTGCAAGCGAGGCGCTCGTGCAGGACATAATCGTAGAGCGACGTCCCGACCGTCTGGCGAAACACGTGGCACAGGTGGAAAGGCGACAGGTTGGCCACTCCTGCGAGCCTGGCAACGGTCCATTTGTCGCCGGGTGCCGCCGCGACCGCCTCCTTCACGCGCGCCAAAGCGCGGGTTCGCTGGGCCCGCGCCGGGCTTCGAAGCGGGGCGTTGCCGGTACGCATCGCCCCCAGCGACAGGTTAAGGAGATCAAGCCCGAGCGTTTCGATTTCAAATCGATCGGCCTCGCCGTTTTCCAGCCGGGTCTGCAGCCAGTTGCGAAGCATCATGGCGCCGGGAGGAAGCAGGCTATGCGGCGCCATGGCCTCGCTGCCGCTGTTGCCATGGAGTTGCTCGGGCGCCAGCGCATCGCCGAACCGCAAGGCGAGCGCGCGATCGCCAATGCCGCCTGGAAAGCCGATGCGATACGGCGTGTCCGCGGCGACGAATACGGCATGGCTCGGTGTGCCGACCACATGCCGGCCGGGTCCGTCATGCTTTGAAAACACGCCACGCAACGGCAGCACCACGACATTCGAACTCTGCCATTCGATGTCGCCGCAGGCATCGGACACCGGACGGGAATCGACCAGGCCGATGTTCAGCGTATCGCTCTCGAACAACGTTTTGCGAATGACTTCCACGGCCCGATCCCGGCATGACGCGCTGCGGGTGGTAATGAAGCACATCGGCGCCTGCGGCGCACTTCCTATCGTTCAGGGTTCAGCGACCGTTGCCGTCGGCCAGGGCCTCGCGCAATTTCGCCGCCACGCGGGCATACTCGGTCGCGTCGGCATGTTTCAATTCGACAAGATCTTTCGCAAAATGGTCAAGGCGCCGCGCCGCGGATCGCGATTTTATTTTTTCGATCCGGTGATGAAGCGCGACCAGTTTATCGAGCGCCGGCTTCTCTCTTGCCGACTGCGGCAGCTCTGCGATCAGCTCGGCAACGGCATCGACGAGGCGACCCAACTGGCGGCCGTAGCTCTCGGCCGCCACGATGTTGCGTTCGGTGTCGGGAGCGCTGGAATTCTGCTCGGTGACGCTGATCAGGTTCCCGAAGGTCCAGCCGGGATTGATCGGTTGATTGAATTCGCCCGATGCCACGGAGGGGCCGAACGGCCACAACGGCCATCCCCATGGGCCTGGTACGTTCGACGGGTTCGATGTGCTAGTCATGCTTGCTCCTTTATGGGATCGACGACGACACGGGAAGCAGAGGCCGCAAAATGAGACCTGGTACCGCGTCCGCATAGCGGCGCGCGTAGAAACTATGATGTGGTTGAATGTTGGCGCCAGAGCCCGGCAGCAACGAGCGGCGATGCCGCGCCTCACGTATAGGCGAGAAACACCAGCACGCCCACGATCAGCGCGGCGGCCATGAAGATCAGCACCGCCGGCAATCCCCACGCCACGGCGATCAGGCCCGTGATTGACTGCAGCAGCGCCGTGCCGAGAAAAAATGCCAGGTTGACCGCCGCCAGCGCCTTGCCGGCATTCGCGGCATCGACGGTCTGCCGGGCCATGCCATAGATCAGCGGCTGGGTGCATACGAGGATTCCGATCATGACCAGAAGCGTCCGGTCATAGAGCGCCGGCATCGCCGGGACGCCAAAGGCCTGCGAGACTGGAAATCCGGGCGCGCCGGCCGCCATCAATCCCAGTAGGATGGCGGCGATGAGATGCGCCATCGCGATCAATTCGCGGCGATGGCCGATCCGCCGGTCGGCCAGCCCGAGCAGCGCCGGCCCGGCGATCAGGGCTAGCGTGAACAGGCCAAGTTCCTGGCCGGCCTCGATCCGGGTAAGGCCCTTGATCTCCATCAGCCAGGGGCCGCCCCACAATCCGCGCAACACCAGCGAACTCGCCAAGGAGATCAGCGACACCGCGATAATGCCGCGCAGCGGCCGTGATACGCCGATGCGCAACACGCCGGCCATTTCGGCGATCGGCGACCGCGGGGCCTCGAGCGAGGCCTTTTGGCGCGGCACCAGCGCGAACACGGCGGTTGCGACCACCAGCGAGAACACCGCGGCGAGCCAGAACGCCATGCGCCAGCCGTAGCGGTCGACGACAAAGGCGAGCGGGCTCGAGGACAGCAGCATGCCCATGTTGCCGACGGACAGGATGACTCCGGACCACAGCCCGAACCGTCTCGCCGTCAGCCGTTTGGCGGCGAGCGTCATCGGGCACATCAGCATGCCCGAGGTTGAAACACCGATCATCAACTGGCTGAGCAGGAAACCGGTAGGCCCGGTCGAGAGGCCGGACAGGATCGCTCCGACGAAAGTGCCGAGCAGCAGGCTCAGCGAGACCGGGCGGACGCCGAAACGGTCCAGCGCGGCACCGACCGGTATCTGCGAGGCCGCGAAGGCGAAATGATAGACCGATATTTCCGAGGCCAGGACTTGCGCCGAGGTATGGAAATCCGCGGCCATGACGTCGAGCGAGATGGCCGGAATCGTTCGCAGCATGGTGGAGAGCATATGGCCGAAGCCCAGCGTGACGAGCGCGACCGGCAGCCATCGGTCGGAAGCCGCATCATGGGCTGGCGTTTCATCCATGTCGTTTCTCGTTGCAGGCGCGTTACGAGCGGTCTTTACCGAAGGTCCGGGACATTCGATAGGCCGCATGGAACCTGGACCGGCTTCCGCCGTTCGGAGGACACTCCCTCGTCGAGGCGTTGGCAGGCATCCAGGCCGGAATTGTGGGGGCTGACCGAAGCGCGCGTCATTGAACGCTTCCGGTCGAATGGGGATTCGAGTATCGGAATGCAAACAACCGATAGCGGTCGGCGTCAAGGACGTGATGTCGCGGTGCTGACTGCCATGCGTTGCCGGCAGGTGCAGGACGGTAAACACATTCCGAGCGGGAGCCGACCATCCTTCAGGAAGCATGATCCTGGGCCGCAATTGCGCTAGGTTCAGCGCGTTGAATGGCGCCGGTCGCGTGGCTTTCGACACGAAACCGGACGGCACAGGCGCGGTAGAATCCACAGACGACGGTCCGACAGGAGTTTCGAGTGAGCAGCTTGCGGGTGATTGGCGATATCGGCGGCACCAATGCCCGTTTTGCGGTGGCGGAGAACGGCAGATACCGCCAGCTCAAACATGTCGAGGTCAGCCAATATGCGTCGTTGCACGATGCGTTGACGGATTATCTGACCGGGCTGCGCGGAACGGAACGTCCGGTCGCGGCGGCCCTTGCCGTCGCCGGCCCGGTCACCGGAGACATGGTGGCGCTGACCAATCTGAGCTGGCGATTTTCGATTGCCGAACTCAGCAAGAGCCTGGCCTTCTCCCGCCTGAAAGTCGTCAACGACTTCGCCGCGGCCGCGATGTCGGTGCCGTATCTGCCGAGCCTGGATCTGTTCACGGTCGGCCCGCATTTTCCGGAGGCGACCGGAGCGGTCGGGGTGATCGGCCCCGGCACCGGTCTCGGCGTCGGCGGCTTGTTGCCGAATGCGGGTCAATGGCTGCCATGGGCGAGCGAGGGCGGCCACGTCAGCCTGCCGACGGTGACGCCCGAGGAGGCCGCCATCGTCCGGGTGCTGCGGTCGCGGTGGGGACACGTTTCGGCGGAACGGGTGCTGTCGGGCGCGGGCCTGGTCAATCTCTATCAGGCGCTGTGCGAAATCGGCGGCGTGCGGCCGAATCCGCTGTCGCCCGCCGACGTCACCGACCAAGCCATCCGTGGCACCGATCCGTTCTGCGTGCAGGCCTTCGCGCATTTCTGTTCGATGCTCGGCACCGTCGCCGGCGATCTGGCCCTGACGCTCGGCGCGACCGGCGGCATCTACATCGCTGGCGGCATCCTGCTGCGCTTCAAGGAAGCCTTCGCGGCGTCCGGCTTTCGCGCGCGTTTCGAGAGCAAGGGACGGCTGGGCGGATTCCTGGCCAAGATTCCGACGCATCTGATCCTGGAGGAGTCGCCGGCGCTGCTGGGGCTGGCGAACATGGTGCTGGTGGGGTGAGTGTGCGCTGGCCGTGGGGCTGCATGGCGTGATACACAGCGAGCGGGCGGCATGCCAGGTTTCAGCTACCGTGTGGAAGAACTGACGCTCCCCTTCTTGCCTTTGCCGACCTTGAGGAAGTTGACGCCGATCTGGTCGCCATTGACCCACGCCAGTTCGCAGCGCCGGTAAGCCAGCCCGGTGGACGAAAGCAGAAGAAAAAACTCCTTCAGATTGAGGCCGACGATGGAGGCTTCCACGGTGAGCTTGCCGCCTGTCTCCGAGACATCGAGCAGGCGGCAATCGCGTCGCCAGGTGCCGTCGATGGCCATCATGTGAGCGTCGTACCCCTTGTCGAAGGCCACCCGCTCGCCAGTTCGCCGTTGCTCGGTCGGATTCATGGTGTGCTTTCGAAGCCCGTCCAGGCGGGTCGCGACAAGCTTAGGCCAAATTGGCTAACAGGATCCCCACCACCATGCGGAGTCCTCACATGTACCCGGATACCTTGATGCCGATCGCTGGATTGCGCCTCAGCCTGTGGCCTCGATCCGCCCCTTGCCGCTGCATTTCGCGCATTGCGCAGGGTAGATTTTCCGGCCCGGCTGTACCGGCTGCTTGACCGAGGGAAATCCGGTGCCGTTGCACGCCGGACACTTTTGCTCGGTGCTCTCTTTTTTCACGTCAGCCTCTCAGGTCGCCTCGCTCGGCGGCTTCATCGTTCATGTCGGGGTTCACCCTCGCATAGGGCGCGATATGGCGTGCCCCGGTCAACCTTATCATACCACCGGGCGGGGACTAATGCGGCGTTCGCGGGGCGGCATGTTTCGCGATTTAGAGCGAGTCTTGGCCGTCTACGCTAACCCGGCCAGCTGGCATGGGTACGGGAGCGGGCCGGTACAGCCGATCTGATGCCGCGCGCAAAGCTCGGTGTGGATGAGCCACGCGATCGCCCGCAGCTCCTGGGGAAAGCTCCGTTCGGCAGGCGGAACAAAAGCTCCCCAACCGAGTTACGGAAAAAATGGGAGGATTCCATGGGCGATCAAACAACGCGCTGCAAGAAATGCGGAAAGCGTATGCTCGCGGTTATTACGATTGGTGGCCGTACCGACCTGCAATGTATCAGTTGCGATGATCCGGCGGTGAAGTGGGCCGAAAGCCCGGCCATCTTTCCCGAGGAAAAGCAACCGAGCCCGCTTAAACCGCGTCTTTCGCGACTTTCAACGGAGACGCCTTGACGGTCTTGCTGGCCGGCTTCGCGGCGAATTCCATCGGCTCTTTCGTAAACGGATTGATGCCGCTGCGAGCTTCGGTTGCCGGCTTATTGACGACCGACATTTTGACAAAACCCGGAATGACAAACTCGCCAGACTCGTTCAGCTCTTTATAGCCAACCGTCGCCATATGTTCGATGACGGCCTTCACGTCGTTCTTTGATACCGTGCTCGATTCTGAAATCGCATCGATCAACTGGGTTTTCGTCATCTTAGCCATAATAGGTCCTTTTTGAGTGCGTTTTGATCACGTCGTCTACTCGGATTGCAGCATTGTGTCCAGAAGGCACCAGGCCCCTGAAGCGAACGAGCTGTGGGTTCATTCCGAGACATCCGAGTCGACCTCGCGGCCTCACCCATGACGCGGCGCCGCACCCACCCTCGACATGCGTCCCGTCGCCGAGCCTGATCGGCTTACTCGGCGGCGACCGCCGCGGCAAGCTGTGCCTCGATCTTCACCTGGCTTCTCGCTGCCCTTGGCCGATAGTAGACGTAGCCTTCGAACAGTTTACGCATGGTGCGATAGACCGCGCCAAACACCGCGTGGGCTTTCGCCGCGTCGTGGGCATGGTCGACGCGAGCATCCACCATCACGACGCCGGATGGATGGGCGATTACGATCGGCCCGTCGCGCCCCGTGGCAAGCGCGTTTGGAATCGAGCCCTCGATGCGGGCGGCGATCGCCAGGCAGGTCGCGCCGGTGATGGGTACGGCGCGGTGCGGCTGACCGACAGAGATCATGCGGACCAGGATGGACATCTCGTTCGCGGCGAGCGTTCGGCCCGACAGCGTCGTCGCGGCTTTCGGCGCACTGAGCATGGCCACTTTCGGCACGCTGGGAATGCGCGCCGCGGTGGCCAGATCCGGTGCGAGGCCCATGGCGACGGAGGCCGACTGCCGGATCGCCTCAAGCGCGGCAAGGCAGGCCGAATCGGCCTCCAGCGCGTCGGGCGATTCGGTGCCGGTCTTGCCAAGCGCGGCAGCGTCGATGAATACGCATGGATTGGCGGCGTCGACCATGGTCGCTTCAACGCTGCCGATTCCCGGCACATCGAGGCGGTCGCTCGCCCGTCCGGTGGGGAGCAGACGCCCGGTTTTGGCGCCTCCCGGGTCGTTGAATTCGAGGCGGACTGTGGCTGCGGTACCGGCGATGCCGTCGATGGCAAGGTCGCCATCGGTCTCCGCCTCGCCATTCGTCATGGTGAAGCGCGACGTGATGATCTTGTTGGTGTTGGTGGTGTGGATGCGCACGGCCGCGGCGCCATCACGCGGCGCGGCGCAGAGGCCTTCTTCGGCGGCGAACGGGCCCATGGCCGAAGACATGTTGCCGCAATTGCCGCTGTAGTCGACCGAGGCGTTCTTTACCGACGCCTGGGCGAAGGTATAGTCGATATCCGCATCGGGACGGCTCGGCGGCCCGACGACACAAACTTTCGAAAGCGAGGAGATGCCGCCACCCATGCCATCGAGCTGGCGACCGTTCGGATCGGGCGATCCCATGACTGCCAGAAAGATGTCATCCCAGGCGGCGGGATCGGAAGGCAGATCGCAGCGCTGGAACACCACGGCCTTGGATGTTGCGCCGCGCATGAACACGGCTCTGATGCGTTTTTGCGCCATGCGGTTTCTGCCGGAAATTCGACCCTCGCCGGGATCTGGTTGGCTTGATAGCTAAGGGATACATTTGTAATACAACGTAGTTGAACACGTCGCGGCGGGCAACCTTGTCGAACGACGCCCTGTCCTGTGTTGACGCATGGCGCAGGTCGAGGGTCAGATTGATCAATGACCGTCACAGCCGCCCAGGCCCAGCCAGCCGAACGCACGTGATGCATTGGCCTTTCACTCTCTATGCGCAACGATACATTGGCGTGACCATGAATAAAAACAGGACCACTCTATGGATTTCGCCCTTAGTGAAAATCACGCAGCCATTCGCGATGCGATCGCGAAAATCTGCAGTGGCTTCGATGACGCTTACTGGCTGAAAAAGGATCATGACGGCGGCTTTCCGCATGACTTCCACAAGGCGTTCGCGGATGCCGGCTGGCTCGGCATCTGCGTGCCGGAAGCTTATGGCGGATCCGGTCTCGGAATCACCGAAGCCGCGATCATGATGCGCACGATCGCGGAGTCCGGCGCCGGCATGACCGGCGCGTCCGCGGTCCACATCAACGTCTTCGGGCTCAATCCGGTCGTCGTGTTCGGCACCGAAGAGCAACGTCAGCGGATGCTGCGGCCGATGGTGGAAGGGCGCGAGAAGGCGTGTTTCGCGGTTACCGAGCCGAACACCGGCCTCAACACCACGCAGTTGAAGACCCGCGCCGTCGCAAAGAACGATCGCTACGTTGTCAACGGCCAGAAGGTGTGGATTTCGACCGCGCAGGTGGCGCACAAGATACTGCTGCTGGCGCGCACGACGCCGCTGGAAGAGGTCCGCAAGCCGACCCACGGCCTCAGCCTGTTTTATACCGATTTCGATCGCCAGCGGATCAAGGTCCACGAGATCGAGAAGATGGGGCGCAAGGCCGTCGATTCGAACGAATTGTTCTTTGAGGATTTCGAGATTCCGATCGAGGACCGCATCGGAGAAGAAGGCCGCGGGTTCGAATATATTCTGGAAGGCATGAATCCGGAGCGCGTGCTGATCGCCGCCGAGGCGGTCGGCCTCGGCAAACTCGCGCTGTCGCGCGCCGCCGATTACGCCAAGACACGCATCGTGTTCAATCGCCCGATCGGGAAGAACCAGGCGATCCAGCATCCGCTGGCAAAAAACTGGGCCGAGCTCGAGGCGGCCTGGTTGATGGTCATGTCGGCCGCATGGCAATACGACAATGGCCAGCCCTGCGGGGCGGCGGCCAATGCCGCCAAATATCTTGCCGGCGAAGCGGGCTTCCAGGCCTGCGAACAGGCGGTGATGACCCATGGCGGCTTCGGCTACGCCAAGGAATTCCACGTCGAGCGCTATCTGCGCGAAGTGCTGATCCCCCGCATCGCGCCGATCAGCCCGCAACTGGCACTGAGCTTTATCGCCGAGAAGGTGCTTGGCCTGCCGAAATCGTATTGATCCCACGGCATGCGGGCCGCAGACTTCAGCTTAGAACGAGGTGTTCTCTGGTCGCCGCAGGCCAAGATGATCGCGCAGGGTCGTCCCCTCATAGTCGGCACGGAACAGGCCGCGCTCCTGCAGGATAGGCACCACGAGCTGCACGAAATCCTCGAAGCCTTCGTGGAAATAGGGCGGCATCACGTTGAAGCCGTCCGCCGCATGGTCATCGAACCAATGCTGCAGGGTGTCGGCGATGCTTGTCGCCGAGCCGCACAGCACCCAATGGCCGCGTGCGGCGGCTGTGAGATTATAGAGGTCCCGCAACGTCATGTTCTCGCGTCGTGCCTTGGCGAGCATGACCTTGGCAAAGCTGTGATAGTTGTCGGGCAGCGCAAGGTCCGGAATCGGGCCGTCCAGATCATAGGCCGACATGTCCTGACCGAAGCGATCGGAGAGAATGGCGAGCGCGTTGCTGCCGCTGACGAAGCTCTGCAGCACGCCGAGCTTCTCGAACGCCTCCTTGTCGGTGCGGCCAACGATCGGCATGACGCCCGGCAGCACCGTGACGTCCTCCGCCCTGCGGCCATAGGCCGGCAGGCGGTTCTTGAGCGACGCGTAGCCGGCCTTGGCTTCTTCTATGTCCTGCACGACGGAGAACACGATGTCCGCCGTGCGTGCGGCGAGCGCCTGGCCGGCCTCGGATCCTCCGGCTTGCAGCACCACCGGATGGCCCTGGGGGCTGCGGCCGATGTTGAGCGGTCCCTTCACCTTGAAGAAGGCGCCATCGTGATCGATTGAACGCAGCCTGACCGGATCGATGTAGAGCCCGCTGGCGCGGTCGGCGACGATGGCATCGTCCGCCCAGCCGTCCCATAGACCTGTGACGACGTCGAGGAATTCGCCCGCCATCTCGTAGCGGCGGGCGTGGTCGGGATGGGTGGTGCCGAAATTGGCGGCGGTCGCGGGATTCGCGGTCGTCACGGCGTTCCAGGCGGCGCGGCCGTTGCTGATGTGATCGAGCGAGGCGAACACGCGCGCGACCGTGAACGGATCGCTGTAGGTCGTGGAGACGGTGGCACCGAGCCCGATGCGGCTGGTCGAGGTCGCGAGCGCAGCCAGCATGGTCAAGGGTTCGAGCCGCAGCGTGTAGGACGGATGCGCCGTGGCATCCGCATAGAGATTATCGCCCATGAAGATCAGGTCGAACTTGCCGCGCTCGGCGGTGCGGCCGATCTCCTGGATCGCCGGAAAATCCTGAAAGCTGTCCACCGCACCAGGATAGCGCCAGCCGGCGACATGGCTGCCTGTGCCCAGGATAAACAGGCCGAGATGCATCTGTCGTTTCATCGGGTCATTTCCAAAACAGGATGCGGCGTTCGAACACGCCGATCAGGCCGAAGAAGGTCAGGCTCAAAGCCGACGCGACGAAGATCGCCGACCAGACCTGCACGAAATCGATCTGCAGGACGGCCTGGAAGATCACCCAGCCGAGCCCGCCATAGGCGCCGAGCATTTCGGTGATAATCGCGATGAGGACGCTGCGGACGGTGGCGACCCGCATCCCGGCCAGCAGCAGCGGCAGGGCGGTCGGCAGGCGCAGACGCCACAGGATGCCGAACCGGCCGGCACCGAAAGAGCGCATGAGATCGACCGCGCGCCGATCGACACGGTCGAGGCCCGCGAGCGTCGACAGGAAGACGGTGAAGCTCACGGCCATCGCCACCATCACGATCTTGGACGCAACGCCGATGCCGAACCAGAGCAGGATCAGCGGCGAATAGCCGACCACGGGCACCGAGTTGATGGCGGTCGCCGCGGGCAGCACAACACCGCGCAACACCGGCAGCATCGTGATGGAAACGGCAAGGCCGATGCCGATGAGACAGCCGAGGCCGTAGCCGACCAGGGCTTCGAGCAGGGTATAGCCGGCCGCCTCGCCCAGCAAAGCGCGCTTGGACCAGATGCCGGCCAGAATATCGCTGACGGCGGGAAGAACGTAGGGCGGCAAATGCAGTCCGCGCGCCAGCCCTTCCCAGCACAGCACGAGCAGGATCGCGCCGAGGACGCCGCGTTGCACCGCGAGCGAGGGAGGCGTGAGGGTGGCGAGGTTCATTGCTGCGCGCTCCAGAACACCAGCCGCCGCTCGGTCGCGGCAATGACGGCGTAGAAGCCGGTGCCGAGCAG